>DAOVTR010000118.1 GCA_030633015.1 Bdellovibrionales bacterium | reverse complement strand
TAAGATTATTATTTTTAAGGTAATCAAGCAGAGCACTACGAGAGAGCTTTAGTCGTGACTCTGTTTGCTTGATATTATTTTCAACATTATCGTCATCAACAACAATATGCATTTCAGCAAGTTTGTTGCGAATTAACTTGCTATGAATAGAGACATTTATAAAATCTTTTTGACTGTAACTTTTATTTTTATAAATTATAGGAGCAATCATTTTACGAGCATTTAGATTAGATTGAATTCTTTGAATTTCTGATTTTGTAATGACTTCATCATTATAAACAGCAACAATTTTATCTAGTAGCTTTGCTTGTAAGCTTGAACAAGCAAGTAAAAGAAAAATGTAAATATATATATATTTATTCATTATTTTAGGTGTTTCTTTTCAATTGAAATTTTAGCTTGTTTTCTCATGGTCTTAAAATATTTGCTCATTATTTTATCTCTTTGAATGTCATAAACGATTTTTTTATAATAGGCCAAGTTAATTTCTTTAAAGTCTTTAACCGCGAGTACTTTAATAATATGAAACCCAAATGCAGTTCTTATTGGTGGAGAAATAAATCCACTTTTTTTATTTTTAATGGCATTGAAATATTCAGGAGCAAGGACATTTGCAGGCTGAAAGCCCATATCTCCCCCGTTGGGAGCAGTGTTACTTTGAGAAAACTTTGCAGAGAGTTCATGGAATTTTTCAGGATTTTTCTTGAGTTCTTGATATACAGCTAAAGATTGCTTTATTGCAGCTTGAACCTCTTTCTTTTTAGGCGTTGCGAGCATTCTAAATAAAATGTGAGCGGTGCGATATTCTTTGTTTCGCTTATAATAACTTTTAACATCTGAATCTTTAATATTTATTTTTTTTAAAAGAGGTTCGAGATCTTTTGAGACTTGAGCATGAAACATAACATCATTCATTTTGCGTTTTACAATTGGATTATTATCTAACTTTAATTTTTTTGCTTTTTGAATTCCAAGTTCTCTGTTTATTAAATCATTTAAAACACTTGTTTTTGTCACTTTCTTATTTGAAACAAAAAGTTTATTTTGTTCATATGCTTGGATAAAATCAGATAATGTAATTTTAGTACCATTAACGTTTGCAATTACAGCGTTTTTATCTGCACTAATATTTGCGAAGAGAGCATTTGTAATAAATAGTGAAATAATAATAAATAGTTTTGTCATTTCATGTCCCTTGAATATGTTTGTCCAATTTATAAATTACAATAAAAACGCTAACATGTAACTATTTGCTGGGCAATATTTTTTGAGTATTTTAATAGGATATCTTGAGTAATTTTACTTTTATGTTGATATATTGCCTGATAATTAGGTGTTAATTTATATATTTTGGGTCTTGCCATAAAAGTTTCGACAATTTTATTTCTTAATTGTGTTTTTTTCTCCAAAACTTTTTTATCAAAATTCAGAACAATAACGCTTCCTGTTACGGCCAGGGATTTTACACCACAACCAGTAAGGTTTATTCTTGTTTCAATCAGGGTAAATAAATTTTCAACCTCCGTTGGAAATGTTCCAAATATATCAAAGAGCTCCTCTTGTAATTGCTCTAACTGACTAATATCTCTACAATTAGAAAGTTTTTTATAGTTTTTTAATCTTTCAGACTGGTCTTGGATATAGTGGTTTGGAATAAAGGACGTAAAAGGTGTTGATAGTTCTATATCTGTTTCGACTACTAGTTTTTCGCCTTTAAGTTCATTAATGGCCTCTTTTAAAAGCTCCATATAAAGCTCAAGGCCAATTGCTTCAATGTGTCCGGATTGACTTGCTCCTAAAATATCTCCGGCACCTCTTATTTCAAGATCGCTAGATGCTATGGAAAAACCAGATCCCATTTCAGCATAGGTTTGGAGTGCTTTTAACCTTTGTTGTGCTATTTTATTAATATTTTGTGTTTTAGGAATAATAAAATATGCATATGCTTTTTTGTCTGAACGTCCGATTCTCCCTCTGAGTTGGTGAAGCTGAGAGAGTCCGAACGTGTCTGCGCGGTTAATTATAATAGTATTGGCATTTGGAATATCTAACCCGGATTCAATAATGGTTGTAGAAAGAAGTATTTGATATTTTCCGGAATAAAAATCACGAATTCTTGTTTCAAGTTCTTTTTCAGTCATTTGACCATGAGCTACTACAACTTTTGCATGGGGAACAAGTTTTAAAATATATTGCAGAACAATTTCAATATCTTTAACTCGATTATGAACATAAAATAGCTGTCCCCCTCTTTTTAGTTCAAGTTCAATCGCATTTTTTATTGTGTAATCGTCATTATTAATTAAATAAGTCTTTATGGACTGTCTTTTAGGAGGAGCGGTTTGAATTAGGGATAAATCTTTGAGTCCAAGAAAAGCAAGCTGCATAGTCCTTGGAATTGGAGTGGCAGTAAGAGTCAAGAAATCTACGGATGATTTTAACAGTTTTAATTTTTCTTTATGACCAACACCGAAGCGTTGCTCCTCATCAACAACAACAAGCCCTAGGTTTTTAAAGGCCATGTCCTTGGCCAGAAGTTTGTGAGTTCCGATTACTATATCAATAGATCCTAATTTAATTTTTTCTTTTACCTCTTTTGATTCTGCACTACTTTTAAATCTGGTTAAAAAGTCAATATTAACAGCAAAGTTTTTAAATCTTTCAGTAAAGGAATTATAGTGTTGTAAGGCAAGGATGGTGGTAGGAACTAAAATGGCAACCTGTTTATTATTATTAACGGCCATAAAAGATGCTCTCATAGCAACTTCGGTTTTTCCAAAACCAACGTCTCCACATACAAGGTGGTCCATGGGTTTGGCTCTTTGCATATCATTTAGGACGCGCTCTATTGCCGTTTTTTGGTCAGAGGTTTCCTTAAAAGGAAATGAAAGTTCAAATTCTTTAAATAGATGGTCGGGAGGAGAAAAAACAAAAGCATTTGATGATTCTCTTTCTGCTTGTAATTTTAACAGATCAAAAGCAAGTTTTTTAATTGCAACCTTGGCACTATTTTTGATTTGTTGAAACTTTTTTGACCGAAGGTTATTTATTTTTGTTTGAGCACTTGCAGAAGAGTGTTTCTGAATAAGATTCATTTTATAAACTGGAACATAAATTTTATCACCCTGATCATATTCAATAATAATATAATCAGTTTTGGAGCTTCCAATATCCATTGATTCGAGGCCAAAGTAGCGTCCTATACCATGGACAGAGTGAACAATGAAGTCACCTTTTTGAAGAGTTGATAACTGTTCAGCAAATAAATCAACCTTAGCGTTAGTTTGTTGTTTCGTTTTTTTGCTTTTATAGGCGAACAGGTCTGCTTCGGAAAGAATTAAAAGGTTGTCAGTTGGATGAAAAAAACCGTCTTTTAATTTTCCTTTTGAGTATGAAATACGCCGTGACAGACTTGATGAAATGTTTTGTTGTTCTAAGAGATATTGGATTTCTTTTTTAGCGACGTCTGAACTCAAAACAAAAAGGATGCTTCCAGAATGTTGAAAAAACTCACAGATGAAGTTAAAGATTTGAGTGATTTGTTCATATCTATTTGATTTTTTACCAACATGACGAAGGATAAAATTGGATGTTGATTCAATATTAAAATTAATCGTTGATGTAATGGATTCAGAGAGATCATTGTAAATATTTAATTTAGAAACAACTATTGATTTAAAAGAGTTAATTTCAGATTCGAAGTTGTATTTGTAAATATGTTTTAGGCTTGGGAAAAGATTTAAACCGTTGGAGTCATTTGAGTATTGTTCAAAGTCAATTTTGAGTTTTTCGATTAAATTAATACTGTTAAGGCTTATTTGTTGCTCTTCAAATAAAACTAGAGTGCTTGGGACTTCAATATATTCAAGGATAGTTTGTTGTTTCTTAGTAAAAAGAGGAGCAAAAAGAGTGTAGTTTTCAAAAAGTAAATTTTGAGAAAGAGAATTAAAAATATTTTTTCTTGTAATAAACTTGTTTTTTAAATTTGTTGGGGGAATTGGAGTCTTTTCTCTTAAGTTTCTGACATACTCTGGCCTTAAAAAGATGCCTGGCGCAGGTGAGATTGAGATTTTTGTAGTAATAAATGTTTGTTTTGTTTTATTTGTATTTAGATTAATCTCTTTGATGGATTCAATTAACTCGTCATAATAATTTAATCTAATGGGAGGACCAGCAATAGGAAAAATATCAAAAACCTCCCCTTTTTTAGAAAAAGTCCCTGGTTGTTCAACTGTAATATTGTGGGAATATCCAATGTCAACAAGCTTTTGAGCAAGAAGATCAGGCGATAAAATATCTTCAACAGTAAAAGAAAAAGAGTTACTTAAAAAGAGGTCTTTTTCGGGTTGTAAAAGCATAATGGATTCATGGGTACAAACAACCAGATTGCCACTTTTTTGAAAGGCAATTTGAGAAAGAACATTAAATCGTTTAAGTAGGTTAAGTTCGACAGGAAAAATCCCAGAATAAGGTGAACATTCGAGGCCCGGATAAAACATGAGGTTACATGTTCCTTGATAGTTATTTTTTAAAAACTCGAATATATCTTCTGCTTCATCTTGATCTTTACAAATAAAAAAATAATTTTCGTTAGTTGAATTATTAATTTGGTTGTCTAAAATTTGACAAAATATGTAAATCCAATGGTGTATATCAATGCCATTTATATGAATTTTTTTGGCAGAAGTTTGTGACCAGTTAATTATTTTTTTATTGATTGAGTTAAATAATTCCATACAAATTTATAATTTGAAATATTGTTAAAAAATAAATATTTTCAATATGATAGACCTTATGTACTGTATAATATAAGGAATTTATTTATGTCAATTATAAAAATTTTGTACAGGATAATATATGGGTTCATCAAGATAAATAGCGTGATTGCCATTTATCTTGATGAATCTAGTGGTATTCGTAAATATGTTATAAACTTAGTGCTCTTAATCTTAATTGTTTTTTATATGGGTGATTTTTGAAAGCATTTATTACGCTGGAGTCCACTCTTTTTGTTCCAGAATATATATTAGTTGTTTTTATCCTAATTTCTTTGGTGTTGTGCTGGAGAAATATATCCAAGGAAATGGGGCAGCGTTATATTGTGGCAGCATTATTACTTGTAGCGTTAGTTCTAACTTTATTTTATAAAAATGTTTATTTTATGCTGGCCCTTGGGCCGACAGTTGTAAGTCTAAAATTGTTTTTTATTTTATCACTTTTAATTGCAGTTTATTTTGTTTCTAAAGTTATTCCTTTTACAAAGGACAAAATTGATGGGTTAGGCCTGAAAATATATGATGAGCTTTTGGTTGTCTTTATTATTTTTATAAATTTATTGAGTGAAAGTTTAGTCGTTAATGCAGTTACTAATTTTTACTTTGTTTATATATATTTTAAGCCAGAAGTTAAAGAAGAGTTGATTGTTGTTAAAAACTGGAAAAGGTATATACCTGTTGGTTTGTATTTAATATTTTCAATTATTGTTTTAGTGTCAGGACTAAATGATTTTTATCATTTTTTTATTTGGTTTTTTTTGTTTGGATCGACAATTGGAATGGCTCTCTTTCCAAAGTTTTGGATGCAAACATACGATGGCGACAATCAAAAAGTATATTATTTACAAGCTTTTAATGTATCAAATATATATTTTTTTTCGAAAATAATTGCAAAAAATTACGAAAACATTGAGTTTTTTAACATTAAAATTATAATTTTAATGTTGACAATGAGCCTGTGTTTGACAATCTTTAGTGTTTTTGAAGAAAATAATATTAAAAAAATAAATGTTAAAACAACGAATAGCATAGTTATAGTAATCCTCTTAATTTTATTTTTTAAAACCGACTATTTACAAGATTTCGCATATAATTCTTTTTATTTAATGTTTGGGCATGC
>DAOVTR010000320.1 GCA_030633015.1 Bdellovibrionales bacterium | reverse complement strand
GGAAAAAATCTAACTTTTTTGCCTTTAAAAGGTAATTATCAATTACTAAATTAAGTTCATTACTATCGCTTGGATAAAAACTTCCTGCAACATTTGGAAATTTAATACTGTTTTCCATTGTCTATTTCTCCTTTTATACTTTATAAAAGTTAAAAAATTCTAACAACTTTAAAAGGATTTGACCATTGGCCCATAAAATTGCTTCTCATTGGAAACATTTAGAAGATTCAACTATTAAGTGCACCCTTTGTCCTAGGGAGTGCAAAATAAATGAGGATAGGCGGGGAAGTTGCTTTGTAAGAAAGGTTGAAGATGGGCAGTTAATATTGGACCCTTATGGCACTATTTCTACTCCAGCAGTGGATCCTATTGAAAAAAAGCCTCTCTACCACTTTTTACCAGGCACAACTACTCTCTCTTTTGGAACAGTCGGTTGCAATCTGGCCTGTAAATTTTGTCAAAATTGGGATATGTCTCATGGAAAATCTGTAGATATGGGATTTAGAAAATATGATCCGCAAGAAGTAGTAGAGATCGCCATAGCTCAGAGATGCAAAAGTATCTCTTTTACCTACAATGATCCTGTTATTTTTTTAGAATATGCAAAAGAAGTGGCTTATTTGGCCCACGAACAAAAGATAAAAACAGTGGCCGTAACGGCAGGATACCTAAATCAGAAAGCTAGGGAGGATTTTTTTTCGTTTATTGATGGAGCAAATATTGATCTGAAGGCATTTACTGACAAATTCTATCAACAATTGACTGGTGGCTCTCTAGGGCCAGTTAAGGATACTTTACAATACTTGGCATCCGAGACATCTGTTTGGTTTGAAATAACAAATCTGCTTATTCCGGGCCATAATGATTCAATTCGGGAAATTGAGGCCATGTGTAGCTGGATATATGACACTTTAGGAGAGAATATTCCTCTCCATTTTAGTGCATTTCATGGGGCAGGTAAGATGGTAAATATGCCAAGAACATCACTGCAAAGCTTGATTGCAGCTCGAGATGTGGCAATCAAGTGTGGAGTTAAATATGTTTATATTGGAAATGTTGATTTTTCAGAAGGACAGAGTAGTTTTTGTAAAAAATGTGGAAATAAATTAATTGAAAGATCTTGGTATGATTTAAATATTTCTGGTATAAATAAGTTAGGTAGTTGTTTAACATGCGGAATGCAATTTGATGGTATTTTTGATTGATTGCTACTTTCAACCCATGTAGAATAAACTGTAAATAATTATAAGGAGTTATTCATGTACGAAACGCTGGAAATTAAAAAGCGTGAGACTAAAGATAAGATTAATCTTAATCAACTAAGAAGAAGTGGGCAGATTCCAGGTATTATATATGGAAAAAATATGGATTCACTTCCAGTTCAAGTCTCAGAAAAAGAAATAAAAAAAATAATTACTAAGCAGGTTCATATTTTTGAAGTTGTGCTTAGTAAGAGTGAAACGCTTTTAGTTAATCTTGAAAATATTCAAAAACATATTATTTCAGGAAAGATACTACATGTTTCCTTCCAGCAGGTAATAAAAGGACAGAAAACAGTTGTTACTCTTCCTTTAAGTTTTTTTGGAGAAGCAGCTGGATCATTAGAAGGTGGAGTAGTTACTCATCAAATAAATGAAATGAATGTTGAAGCTCTTCCCAAGGATATTCCTAATCAAATAGAGATTGATCTAAGTTCACTTCAAATTAATGGATCTTTTAGTTTGAAAGATGTATCTCTTCCGCCAGGAGTCTCTTTTCAAGAGACTCAAGATTTGGAAATAACTTTAGCAACATGTAGTGCTCCTCAAAAAATAAAAGAAGATGAGCCAGTTAAAGATGAAGTTCCTGAAGTTGATACAGTTGAAGAGGTAAAACCTGTAGAATAGTTTTTTTAAATTTCATCTACTCTTTGGAGTTGCATACTAGAATAAATTGACCATTTTGAAGTTTTATTTCCTCTTAAGGCGCGTACTCGCCAGTAAATTTTTTGACCAATAAATTCAGATGGATCTAAGGAGTAAAAATTGCGAGGAATAACTTGTTGAATCAGAAGTCCTGTGAATTTTTTATCAGCGGCCACCTCAAGTACATAGTTTCTTGCATGCTCAACATAGCGCCATTCTAAATCAATATTGGGAGGTTTTTCTCCTCTTGGAAAAATATATTTTTTTCCTTTTGTAATATTTTTATTTTTAAATGAGCTGGAAATGGAAATTCCAGATGAGGAACTGTCTAGTCCATTGGGCCTAAGTAGGGCTATTTTGTTTTCGTTTAGGGCCGATTCTTTAAGAATACTTAATATTTGAGTTTTAGACCACTTAGATGAGATACTGTTTTTTACTGCTCTAACCCTCCAGAAAAGTTTGTTATCCATGAATTTTTCTGGACTGATTGAAAATTCATTTGCTTTTAGGTGAGATCTTTTAAGTAGAATATCTTTAAAATTTGTTGATAATGAAATTTCTAAAACATATTTCTCAGCGTTATCTACTGTATTCCATGAGAGATGAATGGGTAAAATTTTATAATTTGATTTATAAAAGAATTTTTTATTATTTATTGGTGAAAATTTATTTGGGGCCACAAGTGAAGTAATATTTTTAAGTCGCAAAGGATATGATCTTGAAAAATCTGAAATAAGTTTCTTATTATTATCTATAGATGCAACCTTCCAGTAATAATTTTTGTTAAACTCTAATGTTGGCATATATGTATTTTTAATAATATTTGTTTTTATTGCGTTTTTAAATTTTGGATTATCAGCAAGTTGAATGTTATATGAAGTGGCAAATTTACTTTTTGTCCAAATAATGGGTACTTTTTGTTTAGAATTTTTTAAATCTTCAAAAATAATTTCAGAAAGAATAATACTTTGAGGGGCCCTGAGTTTCAAATTAATAGAATTAGTTTTTGAATAAACAAATTTTTTCTTAACTTGATATAATACTCGCCAATAGTATTTTCCAGGTAGTCCATCTTTCCATTTAGCAGTAAAAAGATTTGTCTTTACTCTTTTAAGAATATTTTTAAAATCTGAATTTTTTGAAATCTGAAAAATAGCTTCGGTATTTAGTTTAGAAT
>DAOVTR010000372.1 GCA_030633015.1 Bdellovibrionales bacterium | reverse complement strand
CGTTTTATCATCAACATCAACCAGAGATGGAGCAAGTTTTATCTCTCGCATCTGGTCGCAAAATATCAGTAGATTTTATTCCGATGTCTGCCCCACTGCCTCGAGGTATTTTAATAAACACTATTGCAGACCTTAAACCAGAAATCACTGCCAAAGATATACATAATCTATATGAAGAATATTATAGCAATGAACCTTTTGTAAGAAACCTTGGCGAGATGAAATTTCCAGAAACAATTGCAGTCAGTGGCACAAATTTTGTTGAAATTGGATGGAGCTTAAGAGAGGAAGAATTTGGAACAAAAAGTTTTATGGCCAGTGCAAGCATAGATAACCTCGTTAAAGGTGCAAGCGGCCAGGCGATTCAAAATATGAACTTAATGTTCGGTTTTGATGAAATGGAAAGCCTCAATGATTTTGGAATGTGGCCTTAAATTATGAATGAAAAACCAATTGTTATTAAATTTGGTGGTGAAATTGTTGAAGATAAAAATTTATTAGATAATCTTGCTTTTTCAGTAAAATATCTGTTATCAAAAAATGAAAAAGTCATTTTGGTTCATGGAGGTGGTCCACTTGCATCAAAATTATCACAACAACTTAACATACAACCAATAAAGGTTGGCGGAAGAAGAGTTACGTGCGAAAAAACATTAGAAGTCATGAAAATGACTTTATCTGGCGTTGTAAGTAGTAATGTTTTAGCTGTTTTAAAAAAATATCAAATAAACTCAACTTCTGTTAGTGGAATCTCCATTATAAATGCTGTTCAAAGGCCTCCTAAGGCCGTATCCGGTAGCGATGGTGAAATTATTAATTTTGGATTTGTTGGAGATGTTAACAACGTAGAAACCGCTACTATTGATATATTATTAAACAATAATATTGTTCCAGTAATTAGCCCCCTTTCTGCTAATAATGATGGAGTTATATTAAATATTAATGCAGATACTATTGCAGTAGAAATTTCAAAGGCCATATCAGCAAAAAAAATTTTTTTAATAACTCAAGTTGGCGCCGTTTTTAAAGATCTTAACAATCCACAAAGCAGAATACCCCATTTGACTGTTACTCAAGCAAAAGAAAAAATATCAAAAAAAATCATTCAAGGTGGTATGATTCCAAAACTTGAAGAAGGTTTTAAACTTCTAGATGGTGATCTTGAATCGTTTCATATTGTAGGAATTTCACAAAAAGACACTTTAATAAATGAACTTCAAAGTCCAGGCCTTACTGGAACATATATTTCAAAAAACTAAGATCTTCTCTTATTTATCAAAACTCCAACGTCTGTTGACTTTGATAAATCTTTATTATTTATTCGTTCTTGATCAATGGCCACTGCTGCATTTTGCTGATACAGATGAACAATCTCTTTTTCTCTAAGTTTTCGCTGACTCTCTTTTGATTTTCTTTGCTCATCAAGAATAAAGACATTTGAATCAATTTTTTCTTCTACTATCTCTTCTTCCTGCTTTCCTAGGACTATATCTTCTGTACTTAGTTTATTTTTAATATCTTCTTTTATAACTTTTTCAGATGATTTAATGTTTTCGATCTTATAATCATCAGCAATAGCTTTTCCAAAAGGGATAATCTTTGCTTTTGACTCAACTCTCTCTTGCTCATTTTCAATCTTTTCTTTTACAGGAGACTGTACTTGCTTCTTACTTATCTTATCTAAAAGCATCTTAGTTAAAGATACTTTTTCTCCTCCAACTGACTCCGTTGTAAGCTCATCAATTTCAAAATGAGTCAAAATTCGAAGTAAATCTTTAATAATACATAACTTTTTCAAACTAGAGTTCTCCTATTTAAAGTATCGGTAATTATTTTAGAAACTTGACTATTTTAGTCACTTTACACCTACTTTTCTTTAAATTTTTCTATAAATGTATGTTTTTAGGTAGACAAAACAGGGTAAAATTCCTATAAATTTAATTCGATTATTATACTGGGAAGTAGCGCAGTTGGTAGCGCAGTAGACTGTTAATCTATTGGTCGTGGGTTCGAGTCCCTCCTTCCCAGCCAAATATCTTTTTGAAAATACCACACTTAATGGTAAACTATTAATTTAAAGAGGTAATATGCCTTTAAGAATTATTATTAAAGAAGATGAACAAATTCAAAAAACTATTATTGGGACTAAGCCTGTTTATATAGGTCGTTCTAGGTCATGTGACATTAGAATTAATGATCCCATTGCAAGCGGAAAACATTGTCACTTTAGGCTGGTTGAGGGAAAAGTTATTCTCACCGATTTAGAATCTACAAATGGTACGTTTGTAAATGGTCAAGAAATAGAAAAAAAAACATTGCTACTACAAGATGTTGTAACCATAGGAAGCACTAAAATCACAATTGATACATCCCTATCTACCTCTAGTGAAGTTCTTGTTGCAAACAAACCCGAATATAAAACTAATACCGACTTATTCTAGGCCTTCCAAACAACTTCTACCTCACCATCATTTTTCCCAAGCATTCGCCATAGTACAAAAAAATAATCAGACAATCTATTTATAAAAATTAAGGAGTCACGAGGCAACTCTCCAGAAAAAACTTCTAGAAAATTAACTATTCTTCTTTCACATCTACGAGCAACACACCTGCAAAGATGGCAAATTGCACTCGCATTTGAT
>DAOVTR010000373.1 GCA_030633015.1 Bdellovibrionales bacterium | reverse complement strand
TTGGTAGGGGCACTTTAGAATATGAAAAAGAAAGTTCTGAAGTGAAATTCACAGCTAAATTTGAAAATATTTTTGATGGATTACCAGCAGATGCATGGCGAGGCTTTTTAACCGAAGAATCTAGAGAATTTTGGGGTACTAGAGATAATATTAGACCATTTAACAGAAAAGAGCAGTTGAAAACTTTAAGGGTTGGAGTATGTTTAAAGTGCCATAGTGACAATGCTCAACCTAATATATATACTTCTTTTGATTGGTCAGTTGAAAATATGTCTAATAGATGTAGGACGATTGAAGTTAAGTAATGCTTTTTGTAGGTTTAGGAGATAAATATGTTAAGCGACTTAGTTAAAAAAAATAGAAGCTATAGACGTTTTGATCAGAGTATAGCTATTTCAACAAGCGAATTAAAGGAGTTGGTATCTTTAGCAAGATTGTCAGCTTCAGGAAAAAACTTGCAACCTCTAAAATATATTATTTCTAATAATTCTAAAACAAATTTAGATATTTTTTCGCTTTTAAAATGGGCAGGATATCTTGAAGAGTGGGATGGACCCAAAGAAGGAGAGAGACCTGCTGCCTATATTATTGTTATGCTTGATAAGAGTATAAGTGATAATCCATTTATTGATCATGGAATTTCAGTACAGAGTATGCTTCTTGGTGCAGTTGAAAAAGGATTTGGAGGTTGTATTATTGCAGCTTTTAATAAATCAAAATTAATGGAGGTTTTAAATATTGATCAAAATTTTTCACCCCTGTTAGTTGTTGCTTTAGGGGCACCAAAGGAAAAAGTTCAGATCATAAAATTAACAGATAATAATCATAGATATTTCAGAGATAGTGATGAAATTCATTATGTTCCTAAAAGAGATTTAGATGAGATTATATTTGATATTAAAGAGTAACAAATGAAAGAGATATTATTTCATAAGCTAGAGATAGGAGTGTGTGGTTTTTCAGGATCAGGAAAAACTACTTTGATTGAATCCATCCTAAGAAAAATGTCAAATAAATATACAATTGGCTATGTAAAGCATGATGCTCATCAATTTGAAATTGATCAAAAGCTGAAGGATACAGATCGTGCATTTCATGCTGGTGCAAATGGAGTGTATATAAATTCCCAAACTAAAAAAGCTTTTTATCAGTTAAGTCCATCTACTATTTATGATCAAAATATTTTTTTAGATTTTGATTTTGTAATGGTAGAGGGATACAAGAACTCTTCAATGCCAAAAATTGTAATGATTGATAACGATAAATCTATTTTTGATGGTGAGCAAAAATTAGAAAATATTCTTTGTTACGTAGGTGCAGAAGATGATTTTGATTTTGGAGATACTCCATATTACAAGAGAGACAATATTGATAACATAATATCCCTTATTGAAAACAAATTAATAAGTTTAAATGAAAAATCAATTTATGGATTAGTCTTAATGGGAGGAAAAAGCTCCAGGATGGGGCATGATAAATCAAAAATTAATTATCACGGAAAACCTCAGGCATTGATTGCTTATGAGTTATTATCTAGTTTTTGTGAAAAAACTTTTTTATCCGTTGCAAATAATGAAAATCTTTCTAAAGAACTTGAGCATTGTGAAACTATAGCAGATAAAATTAGTGGAATTGGTCCTATGGGAGGAATTATTTCCTCACAAATGGAGCATCCTAATAAAGCATGGTTGGTCTTGGCCTGTGATCTGCCTTTTGTATCAAAAGAAAATATTCAATATTTAATAAATGAAAGAGATCCTTTTAAAATAGCAACTGCCTTTTTAAATCCAGAGAAAAATTGGCCAGAACCTCTAATTACTATTTATGAACCCAAGTCTCAGATGCGGCTCCTTCAGCATTTAAGTGTAGGTCTTAGTTGTCCCCGAAAAGCATTAATGAATTCTCAAATAAATTCTTTAGATTTACAAAATAAAAGTCATAAGTTTTTAAAAAATATTAATACACCAGATCAAAAGACAAAAGTTTTAAACGAGATAAATTCAAAATAGATTTTTTTTATTTATCATATTTTGACTCATTCATTAAAATTGTAGATGATAGTAAATATTTACTTAAGTGAGGTTATACATGTTTGAAATTCTTAAAAAATTTAATATTTTTAACATTTTTAATTTAGACGGTTATATGAAACCATATATTGCTGGGGTTTTTATTGGCTTAGTTCTCCTTGCAGCTTTCATTATTTCCGGCCGAGGGCTTGGTTCAACAGGCGCCATGACACGTGCTATTATAGCGGTAGAGAAATTGGTTGCCCCTGAATATATAAATGAAAATCCATATACAAGAAAATATGGAGGAGGGGATAAAAATCCTTTAAATAATTGGCTTATTTTTCAAGCTCTCGGTGTGATTCTTGGAGGAGCATATTCTGGATTTATTTCTGGGCGATTAAAAAAAGAAATAAATCATGGACCTAGAATTTCAGCTCGTAAACGATTGTTTTTTGCTTTTTTAGGAGGAGCGATTTTTGCTTTTGGGGCAAGATTGGGCCGAGGTTGCACTAGCGGAGTAGCTTTAACAGGAGGAGCAACTTTAGCGTTAGGTAGTTGGGTAACCATGTTTTGTATTTTTATTGGAGCTTATGCTTTAGCTTATTTTGTTA
>DAOVTR010000347.1 GCA_030633015.1 Bdellovibrionales bacterium | reverse complement strand
GGAGAGGCGTTGGATCTTTATCCTTTTTTGGTTATTGCAAGAAAAAGACCTAGTAACGAGCCAATGAAACTTAAATACTCATATGAAGATGCCTCAACTATTAAAATATCTAATAAAAAAAATGTTATATATATTCTTTTGGAATCGCTGAGAAGTGAAATGTTTACACCAGAGATAATGCCAAAACTTAGTAGATATTTTTCTGAACGGGATTGTATTTCACCAGAGTATACTTTTAGCGGAGGACATACAACGGTATATGGTGTTTTCTCTGGATTGTATGGTCTATGGGGATATAACTATACAAATTTTAAGAAAAAAAGATTGCCATCATTTGGAATCGAGCTTTTGAAAAAAAATGGTTATGATATTTGGGGTGGTTTTTCAGGAAGAGTAAAATTAAAAAGTTATTATAGCGCTGGCTATATGTTTGAGAATTTTAATGAATATGTTGAGTATATTGATAAGTTAAAAGTAGTAAAAAGTGATAAGTCTGTGTTGGATTTTGGAATGTCTAAAATATCAAATAGTAATAATCCTTTTTTTCTTTTTATGTTTTTATACGGAACCCATTCTAATTATTTTTATCCAAAGGAGTTTGAGTTTTATCGGCCAGTAGCAGATGAAAATTTCAATCATATTTTGGGACTTGCGGGAAAAAAGAAGGGCCTAGAGGGGATTTATAATCGTTATAAAAATAGCGTTAGATATATGGATGATAGAATTCATGATTTCATCATGAAAATTCCCAAAGAGATTTTAGATAATAGTATAATTGTTTTTACAGGTGATCATGGACAGGAGTTTTTTGAAGAGGGTTCATGGGGGCATGCTAAAACAAACTATATTAATCCTAAAATTAAAGTTCCACTTCAGATTTGTTTTCCTGAAAAGAAGGATATAAAAGTTAAGCTTGCATCGCATGTGGATATTTTCCCAACAATTGTAGATTATTTGTCAGATCAGGAAGTTGATTTAGGAAAGTATTTTAATGGAATATCACTTTTAAAAGATACAACAAAAAGACCTTATATCGTTGTGACATCTCCATTGTTTCCATATCGACGAAATAAACTTGGATTTATTACTTCTAAATATAAATTTTGGGTAAAAAAGACTACTGAAACTTTGAAACATTATTATCTTTATAGAATAGCAACACTAGATGATGATAAAGTATTGAGTGCAGAAAGTCGCATGGCCTATAATGATGTTGTGACACTGTTTTCAAAAGATGCTTACAAATTTTTAACACCAGACAAATAGGCTAGCTCTCCGATTATTTCAGTATAATTTTCAGGTGTTACAATATAACAAGTGGCATGTTTAAATTTTTCTTTAAATTTTAAAAGTCCTTTGGATTCTTTTCTTCTTCCAGATTTAACTTCTAAGGCAAATAATTTCTTTCCAAATTTATAGACAAAATCGACTTCAAAGTTTCTTTCTCTCCAGTAATATATTTGGCCAGGAAGCTTTATTAATTCATTGCTTATCAGAACTTCAAAAAGTCGGCCTTTTTCTTCGGGGGTAATATCAGCATCAACAGTTATAGAATATAAAGCAGGACACAGAGGTATTATCTTGGGAGATGATGATTTTGTTAAAAACTTTTTATTTGTATATTTAAAAAGCTGCTTTATTAAAAATGCACCTTCTAAAAGCTCGAGGTAATATTTTACTAAGTCAGTGTTTCCTTTGTCCTGCAATTGGCCTAGTAATTTTGTATAACTAATTTCTTGCGCAGGGTATGAACATACAATATCAAAACATTGTTTAAATAAAGCGGGCGATTTGATTCTTGAATATAAAAGAATATCTTTTCCTATTACAGGATTTATAATGGATTCTTTTAAATAGTTTAACCACTCTATTTTGTTATTAATAAATTGATAACTTCCAGGGTATCCTCCATAAATTAGATATTCATCAAATGATAGGTTGTAGGCCTTTTTACTGTATATGTGATTCCAATGATAAATTTTATGAACTTGATAACGGCCAACGAGACTTTCATTTAAACCTTTTTGTAGCATTATTGAGCTTGATCCTAAAAGTACCAATCTGATACTTGTTTTTTCTTTATCTTGATTATCCCAAAGATTCTTTACGGCCTCTGACCAATTTTCTACTTTTTGAATTTCATCAATAACTAAGATGCATTTTTTTGATTTTGTTTTGGCCTCAATCCATTGTTTATAAAGCCATTCACTAGGTGATGAAATTTCTCCATCTGCTGATACGTATAAAACAGAAGAAGATTCAAATTCTTTAAGTAAAAGTTTAATTCCTGTTGTTTTTCCTACTTGGCGTGGGCCAATTATTACTTGAATAAGTGGATTATTTTTCTTAATATTTTTTTTAATATCTTTAAATATGGGAAGTGGAATTATACTCATAATACTAGTATAACCTAGTATATTTACTAGGTCAATCTAGCAAAAGGTACATCCGGTTTTAACTGGTTGTAATAACAGAGTTTTATGCAACAAAATAGCCTGTCAGCAGTAGTTAAAAGAGTAACCTATCATAACGAAGATAGTGGTTGGTCTGTGCTTAAAGTTATCCCTCTTGGAAATAGCTCATCAAATTCTATTACTGTAACAGTATCCCAACACAAGGTTTTTGCAGGGGCAACCATGAAATTCTGGGGAGAATGGACTGTTCATCCCAAATTTGGCAGACAGTTTAAGGCCGAAAGGCAACTTGAGATCAGGCCGGCCTCCAATGAAGCGTTAGAAAAATATTTGGGATCGGGTCTGATTTATGGCCTCGGGCCCAAAACTGCAGAGAAAATTGTAAACCATTTTGGTAAGGATGCTCTGGATGTATTTGAAAATAAAATTGAGCGTTTGCGAGAAGTTGAAGGGATCG
>DAOVTR010000098.1 GCA_030633015.1 Bdellovibrionales bacterium | reverse complement strand
ATTTGGTGGAATGGGAGTTGCATGGTTTAAAGTAGATAATAAAAAATGTTCAGGTGGTATATCTAAGTTTATTTCTTCACTGATGTTAGAAAAGCTTACGAAATGCAGTGATGATCAAAAAGACGGTACCTGGTTTTTTATTGGCGATAGTAAACATAGTGTTGTTCATTCAAGTTTAGATGCTTTAAGACGCTTTTTCGGAAATAGTTTAAATTTGATTGGAAAAGATTACAAGTTTTTATGGGTAAATGACTTTCCTATGTTTGAATGGTCTGAGAGCGAAAATCGTTTAATGGCCAAGCATCATCCTTTTACCATGCCAAAAGATAACGATTTAAATACTTTTTTAAATGGAACAAATAGTGAATTAGTTCCGCTACTGGCCGAAGCCTATGATGTTGTCTGTAATGGTTATGAAATAGGAGGAGGATCCATAAGGATTCATGATGAAAAAGTTCAGGCCAAAATGTTTGAGGCCCTAGGTCTTTCAAAAGAAAATGCACAAGAAAAATTTGGTTTTTTTCTTGAAGCTCTTAAGTACGGTGTTCCACCTCATGGAGGTTTGGCATTTGGTCTAGATCGCTTAATAATGATCTTGGCAAGAACAGATAATATTAGAGATGTTATAGCGTTTCCTAAAACAACAAGGGCCAGCGATTTGATGGCAGATTGCCCATCAAATCCTGATGTTGACCAATTTGAAGAGTTGGGAATAACAGTTTTATAGGTTGTAATTAGGCATCTCCGACTGTACTGCTCAACTAATATTTTAAGTCATAAAATATTTTTTATTTCTTTTTGTTTTTTTAATAGAAATCAATCAATTAATCTGCTAACCTATTAATAAATGAGGGATTTTCAAACTTGTTGTAGTTTCATGGAGGAATATTTATGAGTTTAACTAAGGCCGACATTGTTGAGCGTGTTTATAAAGAAGCAGGTTTTTCCAAGAAGGAAGCATCTGATTTAGTAGAGCTTGTTTTTAAAGTTATTAAAGACACGTTAGCTCAAGGCGAGAAAGTTAAAATTTCTGGTTTTGGAAATTTTACAATTAGAGATAAGGCCACAAGACTTGGAAGAAATCCACAGACTGGTGATTCAATGGAGATCTCAGCAAGAAGAGTTCTGACCTTCAAGCCATCACAGGTTTTAAAAGAAGATATCACTGCAAAATATTCTCATAGAATTGACGACAAGGGCAAGTAAGATACTTCTATTACACCTAAAGAGATTTCACCGAGAGCACTAACTTCATTCATGTCTAACGATGAGGTCTCTGACTCATCAGACACTAATTTAGATTAGACTGATTAATGATTGAAGATATAAATATTCCCAATAAAGATTTTTTTAATTTCTCGGAATTAACAAGCATTTGTTCAGTTAAAAGTTACGTTATGAGATTTTGGGAATCTGAATTTTTTGAGATTTCTCCATCTTTAAATGCCGACGGTGATAAGGTGTATGGTAGAGATGATATTTCTGCAGTACTATTTATTAAAAGGTTGTTATTTGAAGATAAGATGTCAATTGAGCGCGCCCGTGCCCATATGAGTAAGCATTTTATAAAACAAATTAATAATTATGATACTAAGCCTTCAACTCTTGATCCTTGTGACGAGTATATGGATGACGAATTAAGTTTGGAGCAGTTAGTTATTGCAAAAGAGAAGTTGAATAAAGTTTTACAAATTGCGGAATCTATTAAGAGCACTCACGATTGGCATTAATGTTTTTTCATCTATTTTATTTTTATTCAAATTATTTTGGTTAGCTTGATCAGTAATAATATTTAATATTTTTTCAAAATATTTTTTAATAACTTCTTTTAAGTTGTTTGTTTGGTATTTTTCATTGAAGTTGAATATATAATCCATGTATTTCATACTTGCACTGAGGCTTTGTTCTTTATAGTTAAGCCAAGGGTTAATTTCAAATTCATGAAGTCCTATTTCTTCATCCGACAACTCGGTCAAGTCATCTAATAGCTGAAATAAGATACCAAGACTTTCTGAAAATCTTAAACAGTTTTTAATATTTGTAAATTTATTGATGCTTATATTTAAATTTGTCTGGCCAATAAGCATATATCCGCCAGCAATGGCAGTTTGAATGAGCCTTGCTGTTTTTAGTTTATGAATTAAAATTATTTCTTTAAATGGTTTATTTTTATTATAATCAAGGTCGAGAATCTGACCATGTATCAAGCCTTTGGATCCAAGTGCCCAGGAAAAAAGTTTAAAAACGTCATGGGCATTAGCTCCATTCATTAATGATAGTAGTCTGTAAGATAAATTTAAAAGCCCATCACCAACTAATAAGGATTGCCATTGTCCATATTTTTTATGGGTAGATAGTTTTCCTCTTCTGTAGTCATCATCATCCATGCAGGGTAAATCATCATGTAGTAGCGTATAAGTATGATGAATTTCTAAGGCAGATAGTAGTTTTGCGTAATTACTATCTGGGTTTAGAATCTCGCCATCTTTTAGATTGGAAAAATCTTTGATAGTTGCAAGACAGATTAGTGGTCTGAATAGTTTTCCAGTTGGGAAAAGAGCATAATTATAAACTTCTTTGATATTATGATCAGGGGTGTGATCATTTAGATGAATCTTAAGATTTGTAGTTAATATTTTTGAAATTTTCTTATTATCAAACATAAAATTGAATATGATTAATGTATGGTTAATTTATTATAGAATTTTTGCATTTGGTCTGGCCACTGTTCCTCCAACTTTTACTTTATAAAAACCATTTTCAGTAGTTTTATTATTTAAAAGTAAACCTAAAGGAACATCATTTAGCAGTTGCTCTGAAAACTTTATTTCACCATTTATGTTGAGTTGACTGAATGAGACATTAGGGCTTGGTATAATTGTTCCATTTAACTTTGCATAGATTGGAGACATTTCAGTTCCTATTATTGCAGATATTAATTTTAATTCTTTTCCGTTGTAATTTCCTTTAAAGGATAGATTTTGAAGATTTAAAGATGGAATTTCAAATCCTTGAATATTTTGAGGTAGTATTCCAATATTATTAGATTTAACTAATAAATCAAGAGAAGATATTTTCATATTTTTTATATCAATGAGAGATTCAAGAGAAATTGTTCCAAAAAGTAATTCATCTCCTTTTATAAATTTATTAATAAGATTTGCAGAAATAATGGTATCTTCTATTTTTAAAATATCAGTTCGGAAAGATTTAATAAAATATATGTTAATCTTGCTTGTATTATAAGTAATTTCTGCTTTTAATTTTAGTCCCAATGGGTAGATACTTGGCCCTAAAAAAAATAATTTTGCTTTATCTAATTTGAAATTAATATTTGGTTTTTTAAAACAACGACCACTAATATTAGATGATGTTAAAGAAATTTGCGGTAAAAAGAAAGATACTTTAATATCTTTATATGTGATTGGGCATTTATTTTCAAAATTATTAATTAAAGAAGCGACTTGATTTTTAATAATTAATTTTAATGGAAAATTACTTATAAAACTTATTGCAAGCAAAAAAATAAAAATAATTAATATCTTTTTACCAATTAAATTTTTTTTATAATATATATCTTCTGAAAGGTAGTTTTCTTGTACTTTCTTTGAGCCCATCTTAATTCCTTTCTATTTTTTTTCCATAATAACTAAGAGTAAGCTCTCCTTTAATTGTTTCTTTTGTTTTATTTGCATATACGCTTAGTTTTTTAATTTGAAATTTATTTTGCATAGCTGATGACATGAAATTAGCCAGTTCATTTGTTGTAAAATCTTTGAAGGAGATCTCTGAATTGATGCTGCTAAAGCTTTTTGATTTATTATCTTTATTAAAATTTAAAATATTAATTTTACTCGTATTAATTTTATTTCGATTACAAATTCTATCAATTTGAGAATTTAAATCATTTTTTGTAGATATAATGGAATTGGAAATAAATTTTTTGCTTGTAGAACTCAATGTGTTGTTTTGATTGGAGATTTTTTTAATATAATCCATTACTTCTTGTTTTACTGCAAGATCTGAGCTTATTGAGCAAGTATTAAGGAGGAAAAAAAATGTAATAATGATTGGAATAAAAATAGTGCCAATTGTTATTACATGATTTGCAATTTGCTGGTTACGAGGGGTCAGGGAGGATATTTTTTCAATAACTCTTTGATAGTAGAGATTATTAAGAAGTTGATCAACTTTTTGAAATAAAAAGAGATCAACATATTTCATTAATGCAAAAAGTTTTATCATAAAGTCAGTCATTCCTCATAATTAATATCTATTTGAGTTCTATTATTTGAATATTTAATTTTTAATTTTTTAAGTTGAGCAGTCTTTAGCGTATTTTCTATTTTTTCTAATAATTGAGAATTTGAACTTAGAAATTGTGCTGAAACTGTTTTTCCGTTGGTTTCAAAATGTTCCATAATAACATCAGTGTTTCGGGCTATTTTTTTACTTAGATAAGCTAGACTATCAAGTGAATTGAAGTTTGTAGTATTAATGATACCCTCTAGTTCAGTCTCAATATTTGTATGTTTTTTTTCTAAATAGGACAGTATTTTACGAGGTGATTTATTAAATTCACGTCTTTTCTTTGCAGGAATATTTAATATTTTGGTTTTTAATAATTGCCGGATTTTAAGAGTTATTACTTGATTTTCATCTTTTAAAATAAAACCTTCTATCGTTAGGGCGAAAATAATAAAGACAGATATAAATAGCACCCTTGTTGAAATAAAAATCGTCGAATAAATTGGTAAGCTACTGGAAGATGCTGATGAAAATAGACCAATTAAAAAATTTGATAGGGGAGTTCTAGATATTGAAGCATAAGAGATCATTTTTGCAATAGTAAATACAGAATTTTCTTCGTTTGAAATATTTAAATCATGTTCTTGGTCTAGTTGTTTAAAATTAAAAGGTTGTACAGGGACTTTTACAGAGTCAGCAATAAAATTTCCAATATTATTTATATTACTTGTACCACCAGTAATATAAATTTTTTCAATATTATCAATGTGTTTAACGCGGAATCCCAAAATCCATCTCTTTAGTTCTTGAATGAAAGGAGACAGTGTTTCCTTCATTAGAAGAGCAAATTCTTTTTGATCATCTTTTACTTGTGGATATTGTGATTCAGTTAGAAAAAAACAGTTTTTATGCTTATATTTTACCGCTTCGTCATAAGGTATTTGATATGTTTTATGAATTACTTCTGTAATTGTTTCTCCTGAAGTATATGAGATATGATTGGAAACAATTTGTTTATTATATATAAAATATGCTTTTGTTGTTGAGTGACCTATATCTAAGAGGCAAAAAGCCTCATCATCGCTTGTTAGCTGAATATGATTTTGAATAATAGAGAGTTCAGATGTTAGTTGGTTGGGGAGAATTTGATTTGCGTCAAGTGACTGTTGATAAATTTCAAAATCATTTAATTCTGTTATGGTAACCATCGCGGACATGTATTGCTGCTTTTTAAGCAGTTCATATGTGTAGTGGGTATCAGCAATACTAAAAGGTAAGTTGTCATCTAGCTGAAAAGGAATCATCTGTTCAGCTTTTTTTCTGTTTGTAACTGGTAAATTAAAAAAACGTGAAGTAATCATCAACGATGGAAGCGCAAAAATAACTTTACCTTCAAATTCATTACTGACAATATATTGCGAAACAATTTTATGCTGTAATTGATCAATTGTTAAATCATCACTAAATTGATCTTTCACTTCATCAATAATGATTTCGGCAAATCCTTCAAGAACAAGTGCTTTTCTTTGTAATTTGGTTTCAAAAAACTTTATGGAATAATTTCCAATATCTATTGCAAGTAAATTCATAATAATATTTTACCAGATATATAGTTAAATGCTCAAATAAATAATGGGGAATTATTATTACCCTGCTTTAAATTCGATGACTCTAGGGTCTAAGAGTGTCTGTGGTATCTCTTTTTTAGTATTTTTATTGTCAAGAGGAGCAAGCTCCTCACTATTTGTGTCCGTATTTTCAGAAGATGCTTTTTCATCCTTATCTTTACTCTTTTTAGGAGGAGGTAGAGGCTTTATGGGTAGATCAATATATGCTTCCAGTGTATAGTAGGTTTCTCTATATTCTCCCACAGAAATTACCTTAAAAAGCTTCCCAGAAACACCAATTTTTAACCCCGCAGATTCAAAAAGCTTGATTCTTTGGTTGTATTCCTCTTCATCAATTACTAGTAATTTTTGTACAATAAGATCCTTAAATTCGGATACGCTTTGAAAGGGACT
>DAOVTR010000322.1 GCA_030633015.1 Bdellovibrionales bacterium | reverse complement strand
TCCTTACATTCTTAATAATTAACCTTATTAATTTTATTATAATATAGTTATTGCCAATGCTCCATGGTCTTATCTAGTTCCATTAAAAATGAATCTATAGATTTTAGAAATATTACCTGTTTTATAGTTTTCTTAAACGTAAGGCCTTCACAACTGATCGAGCTTTCTTAATATAAAGACAGTATTCTCCTTTTAATCAAAATAAAATAGGAGGATAGATGTCTCAATTAACAAATTTATTAAATTCTACTAAATCTGAAATTTCAAAATTAAAAGAGAGTAAAGCTACTGGAAAATATCCAGATCAGCTACATCGCAATGTTGCTAAACTTGCAGAGAATACCTCGGCCCCCTTACTTGCCAATAAAATAGGTATTTCAAAAACATTTATCTACAATGCAGTGAAAAAGTTCAATGCTCCTAAAAAGAAGTCATCAAAACAATCATCCGAAACCAATGCAAAAGAAGATATTTTTAAATTTTTAGATATTTCTCCTGAAGTAGAAAGTACAAAAAAAAGTGAAAATAGTAATGAAAAACCATTTATGAAGGTTGTGACTCCTAATGGTTCAATAATTGAGATATGGGGGTAGATTATGTTGGCAATACCTAACAATGCAAAAGTATACCTATCAATGACTTCTGTTGATTTTAGAAAACAAATACCTGGCCTAAAAAAATGGATTCAAAGAGAGTTTGAACTAGACCCATTATCTTCAGCATATTTTTTATTTATATCCAAAAATAAAAAGAATATTAAAATCCTTCATTTTGATGGGCAAGGTATTTGGTTACACCAAAAACGTCTCTCTTCTGGAAAGTTTAAAGGATGGCAGGGAATTTATGATATTTCGAAGAAATATATAACTATCCACTCTTTAGAATCTCAGGTGATATATATGAATGGCCCAGGCAAGAAGATAGATCTTCAGGAGAATTGGATGAATTCTTAATCATTGCATCATATGCTTCCCAATATTTTTTCTTAAAATCATCACTTTTATTATATAACCATGGCAGATAATTTTTAGGTTCTTCTAGAACTTTTTCCTTATTATCTAATAGATATTCAATATATAAAAAAGCATTTATCTTATTATAATTTGTTGTCTCTAATAGTCCTAGAATGTTACCAGAATATTTAGCACTTTCTAAATTTTCAAAAAATTGAGAGTTTCTCCTAATTCTGATTATGGCCTTAATCGCTCTTTCAACATAATTTGTGTCTAATGGAACTCCTGGAAGTTCAAGAACTTTTGTTAATGATTGATATCTATCTAGAAAATATTTAGCAACACTATAAAGGTCATCATTGGGTTCTGATGAAAATATTGCTTCTAGTGAGAATTTTTGAGGATATATGGACCTGTCTAAATCAGTAATCTTTCCTGTAATGAATTCAAAAACTGCCTTAATTTTTGAAAAATAGTAACTGCTATGTTCTTGATGGTAGGCCATACGGTCTTGATCTAAAAGACTATTTTCTTTGCAATGATTATCATTAATATATATTTGTTCATAACAATCAATAACTATTTTACCTACATAACTTTGAGTTGATGGATCTTCTTCAACCATCTTACGTCTAGCATGAGTATTGCAATTAATATCTTCACCTTTTTTCTTAGATTCATTATATGCATTGAGTCCATCAGAAATTAATAGTGGGCGATCTTTTCGTTCTCTTAAAGATAGAATATCTAAAACAACATCACCGGCATGAATTGAATAATCAAAATCATATAGAATAATAGTATTGCCGTAAGAATCAAAACCATTAGCAACAACTGCTGTTCCAGATCCTTTATTAGTTTTTGTATTTTTAGTTGTAACTCTTTTCTCTGTTAGTAGTTTTATACTTGTATCATCATATCCCAAGATATAACTATTTGCAGATAATTTCGTTAACTCTTCAACTATCTTGTTAATTACTGGTACTGCAAGATCTCTTATTTTATTGGCCTGAGTTGAATCTGGAATTGGAACACCATTCATTGCTTGAAGTTTTTCTAAAGATCCAAATGATGCTCCTACAATATATTTATAAGTTATGATACTTGCTAGAGCAGAAGGGCCATACTTCTCTCCATAATAAATATCTTCAAATTCAACTGGAGGTTTTGCTGTAAATAAAGCACCACAAATACACTTACTCTTCTCCATTATAAATTTAAAGGCAGTTACTGGAGCATGTCCAATAAGTCTAATAACTTTTTTGGGTTTATCTTTATGTAAATTGTTATCATTACATTTAGGACAAATTTTACCAGGTTTAAACTCTTCTTCTAGAGAACAAAAAACTTCATTTGCTCCAACATAATCATCTGCTGATAACCTTCCTCCTCCTCCAGATCTTTTCTTCTTATTACCATCATCATTATCATTACTGCCTTTACCATCATTATTTTTATCGTCATTGCCTTTACTGTCACTATTATCTTCTTTTTCAAGAGCAATATCTTTTTGGCCTTTATTGTCAAAACTATCGTCACCTTTTTCATCACTATTAATAGTGTTGCCAGAGTTAGATCCTTTACATTGATCATCTGTTTTTATCTTTGATTTTTTTTCTGACTTATCTCCAAAGAACATTTTCAACATCTTTCGTATTTTCTTTTTAGACCTAGTCCAAGTTGTATACAGAGTTACAAGCATATCAAGAAGGTTTGATGCCATAAGAAGATCTTCCTGATCTTCTTTAGATATTACTGTTCCCTCTTTTGCAATATTTAGTAATTTTTCTTGAAGTTTTATTGCATCATTAATGTCTACTTCACTAATATTTTGTTTTTTTTTTGTTCTTTTTAGATTTTGATTCAAACATGAACACTAATAGAACCTAAAAAAGATGTTTTGAAAAGGCCTTAACGCTAAATGTCATTGTTTTATTTAATTTATTTCTTCTTTATTTTCTATTTTGATGTCTTATGAAAGCCTTACAATTTAACACCATCACTCTTTGACAAGACAATAAAAAGGGCCTTTAAATATCGAATCAGAAGTAAATCTACTCTGGAAAAAATAGCAATCTATATTATGAATCAAGATGAATTTGCAATATCGGACTT
>DAOVTR010000162.1 GCA_030633015.1 Bdellovibrionales bacterium | reverse complement strand
TTATAATTTCAGAATTAGAACGATAATAACACCACTCACTATTTTGCAAATACTCTTCAAGCTTTTGAAAAACTTTATAAGACAGTGCTCCTCCAAGATTATCCTTAATTGGCAACAAGAGACAATGTCTCATGCTTGCATCTCTTGCAAATAAATTTAATGAAACAAAAATAGAAAATATTATTATTAGTTTTTTCATTGCTTACAACAGAGGTAGGTCAGGCAATTGTGCCTTCATTTGGATTTTATTAATATTTGCAAAGTTTTGTTTTTCATATATGTTTAACAAATCCTTTAAATCACCAAGCTCTTGTTCAAAGTTATCAATTTGTTTTTTTAATTTTATATTTTCTTCTTCTGTGTAATTTACTGATTCATTCTTCATGGTGTTATATACATCCGTTATCTCAATATAATATTTTCCATTTCTAAGTTCGTTTTTTAGTCGATTAGATTTTAAATACCTTCTGATCGTTGATATGGAAATCCCTTTAATAGAAGCATAATCAATTATGCTTACCCATCTTTTTTGACTACTCATACGATATAACCTCTCTATATTTAAAGTTTTTTTTATTTTACGCAACATACTATAGATATGCAAATTTCTCCGATCAAAACACTCAACTATTATGGTTGTTTTTAATCTTGAATAAATGCTCTATACTGTAAAAATGCAAAGTATTGATTTATCTCATATTCATAATAAAAAAATTGGTCTCGTCCTGTCTGGAGGAGTTGTTAAGGCGTCTGCCTGGCATCTTGGAGTAACAAAGGCCCTTACCGATAATGGTTTTTCTCTGAAATCAAAAGATTCTAAAATACCAAGTGGACCACTCGAAATTTCTACCTACGTTGGTTCAAGCGCGGGTGCACTCGTTAATTTATATTTTGCATGTGGATATACTCCTCAAGAAATTATTGATTCAACAATAAAAAAAATATCAAATCGACTTAAACCGGTTTCGTATAAAGAAATGTTTTGTTTTAAGAGACCCAAAAAAAAGCCACCTCAAAATATCACAACTGATTTATTTAAAGATTGGCCATTTTTAACAAAACAATTAATTAAACCACTAATTAATATTTCTGGTTTTTTTTCAACTCAAGGTATTTATAATTATATAAATAATGAGCTTGTCGATACAGAAACATTCAATGACTTTGCTTGTGATATGTTTGTTATCGCAACACAGCTTGATCATTCTAGAAAAGTAATTTTTAGCAAATATAATTATCCAACACCTAATAATGCAGACCGTGCATATTATACTCAAACACCTAATTCAGAGGCCATTGCTGCAAGCATGAGCGTTCCTCCATTATATACCCCATTTCCAATTAACAATAACTATACCGGAATGACAGACTACTATATTGACGGTGAAATTCGAGAAACTCTTTCAACCCATGTTGCTGTCGATAATGGTTGTGATGTTATTTTTTGTTCGTGGACTCACACACCATACCATTATAGTGATGAACTTGGATCTCTCGTAAGCTATGGTCTCCCGGCCATATCACTCCAAACCATATATTTAATGATCCAAAAAAAGATTATCAGTTCTCGCAAAAGAATGAGTCAAGCAAAAGATGTAATTTCAATCGTAAATAAATACCTCAATGATAATAATTTCCCAAAAGAAAAGACCAAAACCCTTATAAATATTCTTGAAGCAAAACTAGAGTTTAAGTCAAATGTCAAAGTCATAGATATCTTTCCCGAACATGAAGATTTCAAATTTTTCTTTAAAAACTCTTTTTCACTTAACCCACAATCAACAGGAGAAGTTGTAGACGCTGCCTACAGGCGAACAGTTCATACTTTAGAAAAATGCACATTTTAATAACAACTATTATATTAATGCTTACAGTCTTTTGCACTCCTTGCTTTGGACTATCTATTAATAATATTTTTACTGACGACCATTCTGCATTACAATCAACAATCTATAAGTCTAGACAAACAAGACTATACACCGCGATGGAACCTAACGATCTTTCTTTTGATAAAATTATTAACACCACTTATCCACATTTAAATGCCTCATTTAAAATTTCTAGCTCCCTTTATGATCAAACACTTTTTTGGTTTAATATTTATACTAAATATAATGACAAACAAGTTGTTATACACGACAAAGAAAATCTCGCAATTGTTTATGATGTTTTTGACTTTACTGCACTCCATGAATCAAAGCTTAACAAGCATATAAAATATTCAATACAAAACGAACTTATTGCCGAAAAAATTAAAGAAATTAAACTAGAAATTATTGGATCACTTCACAATCAAAAATCAGTCTTATCAAAAAAAATAATAAAACTTGAAAAAGATAAAAAAATTATTATTCCTAAGCAAGCAAATCAAAAGTCCCAATTTTATTCTAACCTAATGCAAAACATCAGAGCACAAACAGGACAAAAATCGAATATTTCAAGGGGCATTACTAATTATTATGTTTTTCAAAATGAAATAAAAAAATATATAAAATTTCTAAATGTCCCAAAAGAACTTTTAGCAATTGCTTTTGTTGAATCCAGCTTTAATATACGTGCCAAATCAAGAGTCGGGGCCACTGGTGCATGGCAATTTTTAAATAGAACTGCAAAATATTTTTTACCAATGAATAAACATACAGATAGTCGCTTAAATCCACTTCTTTCAACACTTGGCGCCTTCCATTTGCTAAAACAAAACAAGCAGATTCTTAAAAGATGGGACAAGGCCGTAACTGCTTATAATACTGGAACTAAGCCATTAATACTTGCTCAAAAAAAATTTAAAGATAAAAACTTATCCATCGACTTCATATTTAATAACTTTAAGCACCCTCAACTTGGGTTTGCAGCAACAAATTATTATACTGAATTCTTGGCCCTTTCTTATACTCTTCCAAACAAGCATCTTTTTTTCTCTCCAGATAAAAACTTAATTAGCTACAAACCTATTGAAGCATATATATCACTATGCTCCTTTAGGCCTTATAAGCTTTTTAAATCTTTGAAAAAGTCATCTCCTTATCTTAATTTGCTTAACCTGCATTTGAAAAAAATTAAGAAAAATTATCAAAAGGGAACTATCGTTTTTAGTGATATTAATCTAACTAAAAAAAGATACATAAAAGTTCCCAATCATTATTATAAGAAGTATCCCAAACGATGGTACAGACTTTCAAAAAACCTTAAGTGTAAAAAATAAACTTAATAGTTTTCAATAATATATCTATTTGGTGAGCAGAAGGTTTTGATATAAGTACTTTCTTTGTCAAAATGATCTATTTTTAGATTAAAAATTCCTGGTGAGCCAGCTAATATAAAAATCTGCACAGAATCAATGGTGGGACTCTTAGAGAAAAATCCATCACGATCAAAATAATAAACCTCATGATTTTCATAGTCACCTGACGTTTCCATGCTTACATAACTTTCATCAATATCATTTATATTGATCTGCGCCAAACACGTTCCCTGCATCTGACTTAGGTCTAAATCTAATTCTTGTAACTTTGCAGCTAAATAATCTTCTGCTGGAATTGTTACCTTCGTTTTGTTATTTACGTTAACAAAAATAGATGGATGTATATGGGAAAACTCTAAATATTTTTTAAACTCACTTATGGTTGGTGGTATTTTTATTTGATAACGATTGTCTCCAATATTTTTTCCTTGGTACTTTGAATTTAAGTACCTTATTGTTTCGCCATCACTAATATATTCAACGTCTTTTTTTGAGAATAGTTTCTTCTCAAAAATATCATAATTGCTTAGTGTTTTCTTTTGCAAAGAGATGCTTTCATACGTCAGTTTTTCTTTGGCTATATAAATGATTTTCTGTGCATTTTGTTTTTTAAACGACACAACCTTTATCATTGTATTTCCTGGTTTTACTCCATAAAAAAATACATATTTACTCTCTTTAATACTTTCAGTTATCCTTAAATTTTGATCTAAATACTTTTTACCATCATACATTGTGTCTATGTCAATATCATATATCAAATGATCTTTTTCCAATATCAACATTCCGCTCTCTAAATGCATACCCATATCTTCGTAAATATATTGAAGGTTTTCTTCTGCTAAAATAGGAATTACTTTTTTGATTTTAAAATGCTTATGGTTGAAATTCTGATTCACAACTGTCTCAACATAGCCCCTTTGCGCATGCAATACTTTATAGCGTGTTTCTCCAAAAGACTTTCTACTTTTAATTTTTAGCTCTAAGCCTTTCTTTAAATCAGAACTATACCTTTCGTTTTCGTCATAGCTCATCAACACATCAAAATCTTGTTCTATTTCTTCACGATCTTTTCCCAAATTAATAGGAGCAAGGTTTAATGAAATAATGTATTCATAACTATTTTTTTTAAATCTGGTCTTTTCATTTTTAACTATTGAACTTGAAATATGCTTAACATTATCTTCAAATAACTTTCCAATATCTTTGCTTTGTCTATTCTGTACAATATATTTTTTGTTTTCATTATTATTATTTGTTCGACTCATTTCACGACTAATCACATTTTTAACTGAATCTGAAACAAAAGTTTTTTGCTTTTTAAATGGATTTGTTGAAACCACCCCTTCATTCGCTGAGTACTCACTGCTTACAGCCCCTGTATATACCGGTTGCTTCGACGCTGCTTCTTTTTTCTGACTACCCATCTCTTGTTGAGTAGTCATGGCAAGCTTGACCGGTATCTCTTGTATTTTTACAAGCTCTACATCTGCGAATGATTGAGACACAACCATTGAATATGATATCTTTTGCGGCGCTTCTATTGTTAATGCTTTGTTTTTAATATTTTTTATCTGACTAATCGCAACCATAAC
>DAOVTR010000327.1 GCA_030633015.1 Bdellovibrionales bacterium | reverse complement strand
GCAAGTTTTTCACTTTCTAAAACACAAGGCCCAATAAAAAGTTCAATTTTAGATTTTTTCGCCATTAACTTTCCTTTTGTGATTGCTTAAAAGAAGCCTCAATAAAAGTTTTAAAAATTGGGTGAGGCCTAAATGGTCTTGATTTAAATTCGGGATGATACTGACAAGCAATAAAAAATGGATGCTTTTCCAATTCAACAACTTCAACTAGATTTAATTTTTCATTTATACCTGAAAAAGTCATCCCTTTCTCTTCAAGTATTTTCACATAATCGTTGTTCACTTCAAATCTATGCCTATGTCTTTCTGAAATTTTTATTTCATTATAAATTCTATTAGCAAGAGTTTTATCCTTTATTGTACACTCATAAGCTCCCAGCCTCATTGATCCACCCTTGGCACCATCTTTGGTTTGACCAGCCATATAGTGAATAACAAATGTACCCTTTTTTTCAAACTCTTCAGAAATAGCATCTTTAATCTCTGCCATATTTCTTGCATATTCTACAATTGCTAACTGGAGACCAAGACAAATTCCAAAGAAAGGAATCTCTTTAGTTCTTGCATATACAATGGCCTTTATTTTTCCTTCAACACCTCGATGTCCAAATCCACCTGGAACCAAAATGCCATCAACTTCATCTAACTGCTTAATGCCATCTTTGGTCTCTAAACTTTCAGCATCAATATAAACTGGCTCAAGGGTAACCTGATTAGCAATTGCTCCATGGCGTAGGGCCTCATCCAAAGACTTATATGATTCAATCAGATCAGTGTACTTTCCTACAATACCAATTTTGACTGAAGCAATTGGATTTTCAAAATTATAAATTACCTGTTCAAGATCTTCAATATTGGGTCTCCCTGTCCATATTCCCAACAACTCAGAAATTTTCTCATCAAGTCCTTGTTTATGAAATTCAAGAGGTACCTTATAAATAGAATCCACATCTCTTGATTCAAAAACATTTCCTTTAGGTACATTACAAAAAAGAGAAATCTTATCAACAATACTCTCTTCGATCTCTCGATCAGATCTACAGATAATTATTTGAGGAAAAAGGCCCATAGAGCGCAACTCTTTCACTGAGTGTTGTGCCGGTTTTGATTTTAACTCTCCGGCAGCAGCAATATAAGGAAGCAAAACCAAATGAACAAATAATACATTTTCAACTCCAACATCATGAGAGAGCTGTCTTATTGATTCTATAAATGGTTGGGATTCAATATCTCCAACAGTTCCTCCAATCTCTCCAATTAAAAGATCACTATTTTCACTAGCTAAATGAATTCGTTTTTTAATTTCATTGGTAATATGCGGCACAACTTGAACAGTTTTTCCTAAATATCTTCCTTCTCTTTCATTTTCAATTACTTTTAAATAAACCTGTCCGGTTGTAAAATTACTCTTTTTTGACAAAGTTAAAGAGGTAAATCGCTCGTAGTGGCCTAAATCCAAATCTGTTTCTGCACCATCATCAGTAACAAAAACTTCACCATGCTGAGTTGGACTCATTGTCCCTGGATCAACATTTATATAAGGATCCATTTTAAGCATACTGATTTTAATCCCTCTTCTTTCTAACAGCGAGGCAATACTTGCAGCAGCAAGTCCTTTACCAAGTGAGCTTGCAACTCCTCCAGTGATAAAAATAAACTTCTGATTATTCTTTTTTGTCACCAATTTCTCCTTCTATTTTTAATATATCCTCAGGCCTATCAACCCCAATTAATTCAAGCTTGGTCTCTAATGCTCCAATACTCAGTCCTTGTTCCAGAGCTCTTAATTGCTCTAATTTTTCCAAATCTTCTAAATATCCCAAAGGAGCATGATAAAATTTTTCTAAAGCAGCCTTTTTATATGAATAAATACCAATATGCAAAAACCAAAAATTATTTTTAAAATCTTTATCACCATCACGATTAAATGGAATTGATGATCTAGAAAAATAGTGGCAAATTGAACTCTCAGGTGAATATGCTACTTTTACTCTATCTGGATTTAAAAACTCTCCCTCAAAACCCTGCTTTTTCTTTACCATAGTCATAATATCAAAATCAGATTTCAAGTGATCATTAAAAAGTTTCTTAAGCTCACTGCCTTTAAGCAGCGGTTCATCCCCTTGAACATTTACAATCAAATCATAATTGTTTTGTTTTAATAATCTATCAAAAGCAAGATAGGCCCTTTCAGTCCCGGAACTAACTTGATCATCCACTCTTAAGATCATTCCATTAAAACCATTCACATGATCTTCAATTCTCTGATCATCAGTTACTACGTATACATCTGCCCCACTATCAACACTATTTTGATAAACAATCTCGATCATACTTTTATTACCGATCTTTGCCAGGGGTTTGCCTGGAAATCTCGATGATTCATATCTTGCAGGAATTAGAATTAATACTCTACTATTTAGCACGGGTAATGTACCTCTAGGTATAATTGTTCTAGCACTCAAATAATTAAAATTATGATAAAATTAACTCATTAAAGCTATTTAAAAATGTATATATTTACTTACAGATGGATGGCAATTTTGACTCGACACATACTAAAAAATCGCAAAGTAATTCTATCTATTTTTATGATTTTTTTTCTAATGGTTACGGTTTATGCCAACACTGATATTTACAACGTAATTAGAGATCCCTCAACTTCTACAAGGTGCCAATCTCTAATACAAAAAAGAGCGCTCAAGGTCAGCCATAAAAATAAAATCTGGAGTTTGATGCTTAAAAATAGACAACTCCAAAAGTATAGCACTTCCCATCGAGGAACGTTGCAGGCCAGGTTAAAACTCAACTTGGGATCTCTTCGAAGAGAGTACTCTTATGTGGAAAAACGTATTACAAAAATGACTGAACATATTATTAAAAGTGGCTGCCCGGCACCGCAAATCCTCGAAAAATAGGTAAAAATAGGTGCCATGCACCTAATGTGTCGCAAGTGCATATTCAAACCAATTTTTGCCTCAAAATATTGGGCACCAATATTATTCTAAAATGATTTTTGATCCTTTTTTCAGATAGTT
>DAOVTR010000193.1 GCA_030633015.1 Bdellovibrionales bacterium | reverse complement strand
CGTTCTCCCCGATCAGTGAAAGAATAAATTTGATCGTTTATTAGTTCTTGACCTGATTTAGCTTTATATAATTCTACCTCTTCTAGAAGAGGGCCATCATATGGTTCGTATCCAAAAGATTGGGCTGTTTTATTCATTTGTGAAAAAATAAAATTTTGCTCTCTTTTGAGTCGAGGAAAAAGGTCTCGACATCCCTTGTATGGTTTTTTTGACAAAGTCATATTGTTCTCGTTTTTAAAATTTATTGAGGCATATTCGCAATAATATACACAAAGAGTCAATATATTAACATACTAATATTATTGTATAAAAAATTAACAAACGCAGTGCAGAACCAATGGGTTTTTTAACAATTTAACTTTAAACAGATTCAATATGGAAGTATTCTATTAGATAATAAAAACATACAGGGAAGTTCTTTATGGATATCAACGTTTATGATTTAGAAGGAAAAAAAATATTTGTTATTAATCAAAATAACCCAGTGCATATTGGAAGTATAATAGATGAGATTCCTCTTAAAATAGTACCCTTTAAAGATCAAATCGATATTAAAAAAACAATCAATGAAATTAACAATCTCTATAAGATGAAGGCAGAATCCATATTGATGGTAGATGATGATCGTGATTTTTTAAAAATATCTAAACACTGGCTGGTTAAGTTGGGACATTATGTTGAGACTTATGACAATGCAGATTCTGCATTTAGCATTTTATCAAACAATAAATTAAGATTTGATAGAATTATCATTGATCAGAAGATGCCTGTCGTTTCAGGTGCTCATCTTATAAAGTCCTTAGAAGAACTAGAGTTAGATATAAAAATTATCTTGTTAACTGCACAAATAAAAGATGTACCAAGTGATATTTCTTCAAAATATCTTGTAATTCAAAAACCTTGTAATATGGTTAATATTGTTGGAGCAGCCTCCAAATATCATATTACAAGAGGAATTTCTGATTAAGATGTCCATTACTAAAAAGTATGCACCATTTCCTATTTCTAAAATTGATCCTAATAGTGAGTTGGTAACGGATATTTATATCAAACTAAAAGAAAAGTATATTAAGTTTAAACAAAAAGGAGATTCAATTTCTGCACAGAAGCTTAATTTATTTCTGTCGAAAAATGTTAAGTTTTTATATATTGCAATTGATCAGTTGCAAATGTTTATTGATAAAATGAATGCAGAAAAAGAAATTAATATGAGAAGTTTGATTGATGAGCTTGGTAGTGAATATAAAGAGATAGTAGAAAGCAGAGAAGAGCTAAAAGAAAAAATATATGAAACATTTGCAGATGAAAACGTTTCTTCTGAATCAGTGATGCTTATACAAGGAATGGTCACAAGTGTTGTTGAAAAAGTTGTTAATGACGAAATTCCAGCAAAGATGCTAACAAAGCTACTAAAATTAAATAATACAATTGCAGATCATTCAGTAAATGTTGCTAATTTATCAGTGTTTTTTGCCATGATTAATGGCCATGGACATCAATACGTCTTGGAAAATATATATATGGGTGCTCTGTTTCATGATTATGGAAAAATTAAAATCCCTGCTGAATTGCTTGAGAATCCTGAGCATCCTAAGTATGTACATGCAATTCAGGAACATCCCCTCAGAGGGAAAAAAATGATATCAAATTTAGAAAACATTCCTCCTCAAGTATTAACAATCATTGAGCAACATCATGAACAATATAACGGTAAGGGATTTCCTGCTGGAATAAAGGGAAAAGATATTTATGAATTGGCCAGGATAGTGTCTATAGCAAACGTGTTTGAACATACCTTGACTGATAATAAAAACAGGCCATCTCAAATGTATAAAGTTGCTTGGAAAGTATTAGACTATGATAGAGGTATTAGATTTGATCCTAATTTAACACCAAGAATAATTGATGCGATAAAACTTGGATTTAAAAACCTTAAAAATTAATTTAAAAACCATTCATCTTCCTGATATTTAAATTCTTCGCTGTTTGAATCTGCATCGAAGTTAAAAGGAAATGACATTGGGGGAATATAGTCTGGATCTAATGGATCTAATGGATCAATAGAGCTAGTTTTATTATTATGCTTTTTCTTATTTTTTATCTTCCATTCATTCGTTGGAATTGGTAATTTTTCAGGTGCAATATATTGAGAATCAGGACGAGGAAACCATTTTGATTTTTCGTCTTCTAGGGTCAGGTTTTTAAATTGTTTGATTGTTTCCTCAATTATATCAGTTTCACTACTATTTTTTTTAGGTACTAAAGCAATATAATCAATTTCTTTAAATGTTTTTAGAATAATATTATCATAAAATGGCCCAACGCGAGATTGCATGTTTTGAGCAAGAAGATAGTTTTCAATAGTTAAAGTAATATTTTTCAAAATTTCTAATGAAGAGTTATATATTAATGAGTTAAAAAACTCAGGGGTTAAATTCATAAAATTATTTAAAATAGGATAAATCAGCATTAACTTATTAATAAGCGGTTTGTGTTTTGATTTATTAGTAGTCAAACTTTTTTTTAAAGTATCATAAGAAATAGATTTAAAGATGTTTTTCAAATCTTGATTAGCACTTAAAACAATCCATCTTGAAAATAAAGATAATGAAGTATTACCTTTAATAATCTTTTTATCAATTTGCCCAGGTAGTTCGTTTGTAAAAAGATCAATATTAATTGATTTTTTAGTCGGCCTTAATATAACTTTAAAAATTTGTGACTCAATAATATCCATTACAATTTTGTCTCCAGCTAAATTGTAGCAGCGCTCGATATAAAACAAGTCTTGTTTTAAATTATAGGTAACAAGACCATTCTTTTTTTGAGTAACTTGGACAAGGAGAAGCAGCTCCTTAAAGGATTGCGGGTAACTGAACGTATCGACAGTAGTATATATTTTATCTGATATGTCTTTTGCATTAACGTTGTTAAAAAAAAGAATAAATAATATTAATGCTAAAACAAATCGAATTTATCACTTGTCCCGCTCATCTACACTAGCAGTGCTGTATGTAGGTGTTCCCATCTATTTTATGATGGGTATACCATTCATCATAAAAAAGCTAGTTACATATTTTAATTTTGAAAGGTTCAAAATTTTATTATCTCCAGCGAGAGGAATTTCGGCTAGTTCATAACGTTCTTTTAAGTTTTTTGTAGTATTTCTAATGAAATATAAGTGTTCGCTGTCAGTTCCACACCACATATTGCCAATGTCTGATAGTGGAGAGTGATAAATAGTTTTAGCATTTGATAATTCACCTCCTGTGACTTTATATTGTACTATTTTAGATCCATTTGTTTTTTTTGATTTTGCAAATGTTCCTATAAATAAATCACGATGTCTTACACACAACTCATATTTAGTGTAAGAATTATTAGCCTTTAATATAGGAGTTGTTGTATTTGTATCCTTGTTAAAATGTAGTACCCCCATTTTTCCATTGTTATTTGTATCAGTATAAATTATTTCATTATTGGTGAGCATAATTACTTGCGGAATAAAGTAGGGATTTAATTTATTGTAAATTTTTAGCTCAAATTTAAAATTAGCTTGGTTTATACTTAGAAATTTAATTGTTCTATTATAAGGGTCGTAATACGTAATCCAAGTATTGTCGAGCTGAAATTGTGGAGAGATGCCACTGTCAATTTCTTTTACTTTTAGTGATCCAAGGTCTGAAATATAAAGCTTGTTTTTTTTTATGGGATTATAAAGAGTATGATATGAATTATCAGCCGATATTATAATTTTTTCATTTGATGCAGAGCCAAGGATTAAAAACTTCGTAAAAGGCTTCTCTTTTATAACAGAGACGACTTTATAATTTGTGGCAAGATTTAGTTGGCCATTTCTTCTTTGATAATATGTATATTTACCATCGGGACTAATAAAACAAATTTTTTTAAAATTTTGCTTTGCTGAAACCTCAACCAGCTTACTAAATGCTGAAGAACTTATAATTAAAGTTAAAATTATAATTATAAGTTTATTTAATTCCATATAAAGTCCATGTCTCTAAAGGGTGATTATCTTTATAGTTTAAAACTGCTTCAAAAATATTGCTCCAGTTAATTAGTCGAGGGGAGTGAATATCATCAACAGCAATTCTTGCCACAACCATTGGGTTGTTATCAATAACTTGGGCACCATCAATTATAAAAGGAGTTGGTGAGCAGGCATTAATTTGACTACTTCCAAAAAAACGGGGAAGCAAATGTTCCATGCACCCGACACCATGTACTATTGATTTTTTAAATTTTGAAAGGAAATAATTAAGTTGGGTGAAATTCCGAATGGGCTTGTTGGGTTTTTTTAAAAACTCTTCAATTTTAAATTTAAGTGAATAGCTGTTGTCTTGATACTTTGCCGGTACATAATGAAACTCCTGGCCACCCTTAAAAGAGATAAAATTAACTTTTTTCCCCTTGTAAATAATTTGTTTCTGACACTGTTTGCCACTACAT
>DAOVTR010000073.1 GCA_030633015.1 Bdellovibrionales bacterium | reverse complement strand
AATATCTGTTCCTGAAAAAAAACAAACCCCCACTCCCATCATCATATGAAAAATTACAAATGAAAAATAACTTTCTGCATATATAAAACCAGTAAAACCAACAGCGTGAAGGATAGTTGCAATTAACATGCTTTTTTTTCTTCCAATCAAATCAGTTATATAACCTGATGGTATCTCTAAGATTGCGGCAGTTAATGCATAAACTGTTTGAAGAGTATAAATTTTAGTCATGGTTAGCCCACGATCTTGCAAAAAAGGAATCACAATAGGCATAACAATTAAAAACATCCAAAAAAAATTAAGAGCATATATTTTTGGAATATTATTTTTATAGTTTATTTTACTCATCTTTTGAGGAGTTTTTATATGAAGTTCTAAAGGCCCTAAAAAATCGAGACAACAGCTGAGAACTGCGATAATGCTCGACTCCTCCTGTAACAGAAAAATTATGATTTAATCTTTTGTCGCTGTTAAAATTATATCCCAGACTCAAAGCACCACCTTTTACGTCATATGCTCCAAAAACTAATCTCTTGATTCTGGCCTGAACCATCGCAGACAAACACATAGGACATGGTTCCAAGCTAACATAAACAGTACATTCTTCTAGGCGCCAATTTTTAAGATCCTTTGCTGCCTGTTCAATCGCAATAAGCTCTGCATGAGCTAGGGGATTAAAATCTTTTTCTTTTAAATTATATGCCTTCGAAATAACTCGTCCATCTTTTGAAACAATAACTGCACCGACAGGAACTTCATACTGATTGAAAGCAATCTCTGCCTCGTCTAAAGCAAGGCCCATAAACCAAAAATCATTTTGTAGCGACATTAATAAGATCTTTTTTTCTAAATTTCATTCTCTCTCTTGCAATTCGTTCATTTTTCCAAAGCTTACAAAAGTTTTTAAAATCTTTACCCTCTATGTTTTCTTCAAAATGAAATTTTACGCCATAGTATATTCCACGCCCAACAGAGTACTCTCTTTTACTCATAATCTCTGCGTTTAAATCAATTTTTTTAAACTGGGTTTCAATTTTTAGTACTAACTTATCTCCGACTTCAAAATCATCAAAAAGGATTACACATCCTGCTCCTCGCCTCAAATCAGTAAGCCTTCCTTCATTTATTAGATCTAGCTTTTCAGATCTCACCTTAATCTTAAGATCGTAACGATACCTAAAATCATACTCCCACCATCTAATTCTTGGATAATAAAAAGGTGAAGACAGAATATAAAATTTTAATCCTAAAAAAATCAGGGCCAAAAAATAGATATAAAAAAGACTTGCAAGCTCAGTTGCTATGCCATGAACAAGCCCGACTAAAATATAAATGAGAACAAAAGAGGAAAATGTCCAAAAAGTATAATAGAGCTCTGTTAAAGTCTTGTAATAAATTCTATAAAAAAGAATTAAAAAAGGCAGATGAAAAAAAACAGACCATCCAACTCTTCCATAGATAAATTCAATAAAAAAACCTACAAAAACACATAAAAGCTGTAACAAAAACAGCATTTTTGTTCGATCTATATCCTGCTGAAGCTTAAAATTATAAGGCTTAAATCTCATATCTTAATAATACTGTTAAAATATAAAATAATTTAGAGAGAAAAAATGACCTAACCTGCTGAAAACTTAAAACAAATGGCGCAACCGGCACGATTCGAACGTGCGACCTCCTGATTCGTAGTCAGGTGCTCTATCCAACTAAGCTACGGCTGCAATCAAAAATCACTTTAACACAGCAAAAATAAGCTTCCAAGTCAACATTTGACCATATTTATTGGCAAGCCAAACCGTGCTAAAATATGAATTAATACTTATAAATTTAGGACGTTATGACGTTATTTAATATTAAAACCATTTTATAGATTATGATAAGTTATTAAGGAAAACTATGAAAAAGTTTGTAACCATAATTTTAATAAACTCACTTTGTATTAACTATAGTGCTATCTCTCTGGCCCAAGAGCTACCTCAAGTTGTTGCTCCTACAACTCAAGCTAACAGTGAACCTAATATCGGAACAACTACTTTGCAACAACAATGTCCTGAAAATATTGATCAGACAGTAACTCAAATTACTGGAGATGGGAGTTATAAAACATTTTATAATATGGCAGATACTCCACAAGACTCCATTTGTGCTGCAGGAAATAGAAGACTCCTTTCCGAAGAGGAAATTAAAGCAAACTCACAAAGCAGAAATATTACTCTAGATAATAAATTAGCCAGTGCTGCTACAAATTTTTACCAAGCTGCTTGGGCCCAAGGAGTAATATCTAAAGCTGATATGGTTAAAAAAATTAAAGATGCAACCAGTGTTTTAGGTGGATCAATCAATGTCGCAAAAAATGCAAACAGTCTTACTAAAGATGATATTGGAGACGCATCTTTAAAGACTCTAAACAATGAAGAGCAGTTCCAGCAAAAACAAATTTCCACCGCCATCACTCAGGCCCAAAGATCCCTTAGTAGATGTGAATCAAGACAATTTTCAAATGATTGTGCAAGAGAAAGATCAGATCTTCAATATCTTCAAGATAAAAAAGCAGAAACTGCCAACCTTTCTGCTGCAAAACAAGCTTGCTATGAGAGAATAAATCAAAATCCAAATGATGAAGATACTTGTGATGAAGAGTCAGCTGCCTTAGATAAATCTTACAGTGAAGTTGCAAGTTCTGCTCCCATGACGAGAGCACTTCGTGCAAATGCCCCAAACTTCGGCTCTACCTCTGCAGAAACCATGAGGCAACAAAACGCCCAAGCTAGGGAGCTAACCAGTGCAAATACCCAGGCTACCAATGGAAAAACTGCTATTGATGATGCTAATCAAAATGGAAATCAATTAAGAGATCTATCTCTTGATTATTATGAAGGAATTAATCAAAACTCTGCTACTGCAATCAATCTTGCAAGACAGGCCAAAGAAAAAGCTTTGGAAGTTATTAAACAGAGATTAAATATCAGTCGTGATAATGACTACCGCATGACAGAAGCTATTGCTGAACGAGGTGAGGGAAGAGTCAATGACAAAGTTGCAGAGTTAATGGGAGCCGTAACCGGAGCAACCTTTGAAGTACAGTGTAGCGATATTGGAGATACCAGATGCGTCTCTTATCATCTTTATGTTGCTGCCTCCGCCATCTATCTGGCTCATCAAATCTCCGCGGCCAGTGCCTTTGTTGATAATGTCTGCGACTGGATGTGGCTTAGAATGCCTAGCTGTAATAACCAGCAAATGTGGAACTTAGAACGGGCCGCAGGAATTATTGATGTGGCCATAAATCACTCCGACTTTACAGCGGTCAATAGGGAACTTTTAGAGAGCTTTCTACACTTTGTAAATATTGCAGCTCAAAGAGAGCTAGAAGATAAAATTAATCGAGTAGCTGCCGCAGAAAAAAGAGTAGCAGAAGCTAAGGCTTGGGTTAAAGAAGATGAGGCCATGATAAAAAATATAACCATTATGATGGCTGCTATAATGACACTATATTATATGCATGAAACCTTAGAAAATTTTGCAAATAGTATGAAAGGAACCTGTTCTGGGCTACATGCCGCTGTCTGTCTTGCAGCATGGACAGCAAAACAGGTTTTTGAAATGGTTGAAAAAATTGGCCAAAAAACTCTTTGGGTCGCATACGCTGCCCTCATGGCCTGGTATGTTTTCGACTTAGTAAAAGCTAAAAAAGCACTGGCATCAGCTGAGAAAGAACTTGACCAAGCAAAAATTCATACTCACATGGCCTGCCAATTAGTTGAACCTGCTGACAACTATCTTAGCCCCAATCCTCCACTTCAATTTGTGGAACCATTTGAGGGCCGAGATACTTACAACACTCCAACGGTAAATTTTCAACGAACAAAAAATATTCACTATGTTCAATTAAAAAGCAGAACCAATATAATAAATTTTATTTTAAATGGTTATAAAAAATTAATAAAAAATGCATTTGCTCAAGAGCAAGCATCATCATCACTTACTGATATCACATCTGAAATTGACGCTCAAAAAGATCAAACTAGCGATTTAAGTGGAGACCAACCCGCTACAATTCCCAACAGCGAAAATCAGACCCTACAGGAAATTAGAGAAGATGAACAAACTGGAATTAACCAAGTCTCGCAAGTTACAAATGAAGAGACTAGCTACACACAAATATTAGAAGAGATAATGAACGCTTCAGCCATTAAAAAAGGTACAAAAGCTGCCACAGACTTTACGGCAACAAAAGATGTCTGGGCCAAAGAGGGAGTCGCAAAATTTCCAACACCTGAAACGAGGGTAGAATTTGCAGCGGCTTTTCAAGCAGCTGCAATAGGCGGGCTTGGACTAGCACAGACTAACCTTGCAAATATAATTACCATGGGTGGAGAGTACCAAAGAATCATAAATAATATGAACAGTGCAAACTCAACCCAATCAACCTCAGCTCAAAGAGGAAAGATTAATGGAGTTGATCAAAACCAACAGACAACATTGGAAGCTGGGGCCCAATCTGTTGCTTCATCAACAAGTGGACAGCAAAACGCAATAAATAGCGAAGCAAGATCAGTTACCCTTTCAAGTGTTCCTGTTAGTAATATTACCAAAAGCACGACTTCCAATACAGGTAGTGAAAATAGCTATATTGAAGGGGAGAGATACACTTCAAATTTTACCAAAAGTAAACAAGCAACCAGAAATGTAAAAAATGCACTCAACACTACCAGAAAAAAACTATCTTCAATGGGCCTCGATTTAAAAACAAAAGAAGATATAAAAAAGACAGATAATTCAACACTTAAAAATATTCAATCTAGAATTCACTCTTTAACAGGTCAAAACTACAAAGGAGCAAACTATAGCTCTAAGCTAAAAATTAAACCAACTAAAGGCAAAACTAACACTCCAAATGATACCAATAGCCTCAATGGAAATTTTCAAGGACAAAACATCTCATTTTCAAAGTCAAAGATGGGCAGCAGTAATAATCAACAAGCGATCAACATCGGTGATAACAGTGAAGATGAAGCAAGTTATATGCGTAAGCTAAACTCTCGTAATCGAAGACGAACTAACAAGAACAACTTAAGCTCCAATGAAATAAATGAAAACTCTGAATTAAATATTTTTAAAATTATTTCAAAAAGATATCAAAAAAACGCATATCCTGTGTTAATTAGACAAAAATAAATTAGTTTTTAGTCATATCACCAGGTTTTGATTCATCTTGACCTGCTTTTTTTATCTCTTCTTCAGAAAAACTCTCAAGCTCCTTTTCTGCTTTTTTAAGCTCACCTTTCAATTTTTTCATTTTTTTATCCATATATTTTGGATCATCTTGCATCATCTTCATATCGTAAAGATCTGAATCCTTCATTTTGCAAATTTGAAGATATATTGCTTGAGTTGCTTTCGGCGCTTTTTCATTAGGAGCAACAGTTTTAGCAAGATCATTTAAAATCTTATCTTTATATTCTTTTGCTATTTTAATTTGCCTACCTGTAAGTGTACTGCTTGAATCTTTAAACTTGCATTCAAAATCAGATGCATAACAATTAATGCTTATCAAAAAAAATATTAAATATTTCATATCAGCTCCCCCCAAATTTATAAAGGTATTATAATAATTTTTTAGACAAATAATCAAACTTAATAATTAGTAGCAGACATCTCGGTCTAAAAGACGATCTTTAAAGTCAACTGCGGCCCTTCTTGACCTAAACCACCTTGAAATAGGGAGATTATCTCTTTCTACCCGAAAGAAAATATTATTATTAACTATTTCACATGGTTTCAGGCGATTAATCCCATCGCAATATCCTTGATCTATAAGAGCGTCTCTCTTGTCAATTGTATAATCTAAATCATAAAATCTATTAGAGAGAATCTTTTTATTACCTCTAAAAACCTCATACATATCTTGATTATAATAAATATCACACTCGCTAGCATGTACTTGCAAGCCTAAAATTAAGTAGATAAACAATAAACTTAAAATCCTCAAAACAGTTTTCCTCTGTTAACAACTGACCAAAGTTTATACACTTTTTTATCTCTAAGTTGTTAATTATATGTTTTCGTTTCTATTGATCTTAAATATTGCATCTTCCATGCCAGAACATACGACTTAATTTGCTTCTAACGAAAAATGGTCTCGATGATTAAGAATATACTCTACTGTTTTACCTGCTATATACTTATGCCCCTCAATACTTGGATGCCATCCATCATCTGCAAAAAAGAACTGATTATTTTCATCTACGGGCAATTTCAAATCTAAATAATGGGCATTATTCGCTATTTTTACATCTAATAAAAGTTTATAAGTAATATCGTGCGCATTAAAATAAGAAAGCATTAAATATGGTTTTTCATATTTATTAATTAAATTTATTATTTCTTGATAATTCTTTTTACTTTCAACGTAATACTCCTCTGTGCCATTTTTGTTTTCAAATTCTTTATTATAAAAAATAAAATGACCATCACCTCCAAGAGAGACAGAGTTTTTATATTTCAAATAAAAATAAGACAACATTGCAAGCTTTACTATTTTTATCTTTTTTAAAAAAACAGGGACCAACATATTAAAAAACTTTACCTGCAAGAAAGGATTTAAGGCCGGATTTGAATCATTAGTTCCGAACTGGCAAATAACCAAGCTAGGATTATAACGCTTAAGAGAAAATTCTAATTGGGAATATATTGAATCACTTATTTGACCAGGATAAGAAAGATTGATTATTTCAAATGTTGTATCAGGAAACAACTTGGACATCTTTTCTTTTATAACAAATGGAAAAGCCTCTCTTTTTCTATCTTTAAGAAAAAGACCATAACTGGTTGATTCTCCCAATACCATAATTTTAAATATCTTTTTTTTACCTCCTACTTTTTCCTTACTCTGATCATAATTTGAGCCAAAAAAACCCAAACCAAAACTTATCGCGTTTAATCCTAACTCAAATAAAATTAAACTAAATACAATAATAAATATCATTTTTTTGATCATAACATCTCTTTTTAATAATAATTATATATCTCTTTTTTAACTAATTCGATTGATTCAATACAGTTCCTCCTCTCTTGCTCATCTTTCAAATAACATAAATTATAATATGCAGGAAAAGCGTAAGGAAAAATTTCAATCGCTCGCTTTGAATATTTTTCTTTTAAGGATCTTTGTTTTGCATCTTTTGCTTTTAATAAATAGTAATAAGTATATTCAGAGTGTAAACCAAGTGACTCTTGAAAGGTCTTTACGTTTCCAATATTTCTAACATCATATCTAAAAACAAGGTCATTGACTTTCTCATCTTTAAAACTCATCCCTCTGCCTGCAAACAATTTGTATCCAAGTTGTTGCTTTTGAGTGTGATAATTCAGGGATGGTTTTAGACTCAGTTTTCTTAAGAAAAGATATGAATCAAGTATGTCAATATTTGGGAGTACTATTTGACCAATAACATCTCTATTTATATATTTCGTTTTAAATTCAAATTT
>DAOVTR010000380.1 GCA_030633015.1 Bdellovibrionales bacterium | reverse complement strand
CAAGGCGATAGGTCCATGTTTTAACTCTCCAGAGGCATATCCCTCAGCATGAACATACGCTATCTCTTTTAGTTTTAAAGCACCTTCAAGGGCCACCGGAAAATCTTGACCTCTACCTGTAAAAATAAAACCTTTGTAATTATATATCTGCTGAGCAATTGATCTAATATTATCAACATTTTCAAGAAGCATCTCTACTCTTTGGGCCAACAAATTATAACTTTCTAAATTTTTACCTTTATCTAATTCATTTGAAATTGAATAAGCGAGCAACCTTCCGGTTAAAACTTGAAGGGTGAATGCTTTTGTAGAAGCAACTCCAATTTCAACTCCGGCCTTTATAAGTAAATTTTTATCACAACTTCGATAAAGAGATGATCCGTCTACGTTAACAATTGAAAATGTTTTTATTCCTCTTTTTTTACAAAGTTCTTGAGCGGCAAGTGTGTCTGCTGTCTCTCCAGATTGACTAATAAAGATTCCAACTTCATTATCTTGTAAAATCGGATTTTGATATCTAAATTCAGACGCTAACTCTACTGAACAAGGTATTCGGTTTATTTTCTCTAAAATATTCTTTACAATAAGACCTGCATGCCAAGCAGTGCCACACCCTACGATATGAATCTTTGATGGCCGACTTGAAAAGATCTCTTGTAAATTTATAAAACCTTCATTTCTATAATAACTATCTAACTGCCTAATTAATTCTGGCTGTTCATAAATCTCTTTGAGCATATAATGCTCAAAGTCCCCTTTTTCAGAAGCCTTTATTGAGATCTCTTGTTTTTTGGACATAAATCTTTTTGAAGGAGTATTATCTAGTTCATAAAAACTAATAATATTATCTCCTGCACTGTTTAATTCACATAATACATTATCTTCAGGAAAATAAATATTATCTGCAATTCCCACCAATGCATATGGATCAGATGAAACTAAAACCTCTTTAGTTTCATTGTTCGCTCCACAAACCAAAGGTGCCCCTCTTTTTATTGACCATATTTTATCATACTTCTTTGAAGTTATGACAAAAGCAGAATTTCCTTTTATCTGCCTGAAAGAGTTGGAAATAGCAACTTCTAGTTTCCCTCCTCTTTTTAATTCCAATAACAACAAACCTAAAAATACTTCAGAATCAGTTTGAGAAATAAATTTAATACCACTACTTTCTAACTCCTTTTTCAAACTAATAGCATTTTCAATAATTCCATTATGAACTATTGCAATAGAGTGTTCACTGCTTATGGCCATAGAATCTGACATATGGGGATGTGCATTCTTATCATTTACCTCCCCGTGGGTGGCCCAACGAGTGTGACCAATACAAAGAGATGTTTCCTCTTCTAAATCTTTAATCAAATTTTGAAGATTTTCTAATTTTCCAGATTTTTTATATAAATCAAGCAAACCTGATCTATTTTTAAAACAGATACCTGCGGAATCATATCCTCTATATTCAAGTCTTTTGAGGCCATCAACAACAACATCTATAGCATTTTTATTACCTGAATAACCAACAATACCACACACCGTAAACCTCCAATTAATATACTGCACAATTTGGAGGTAAACTCTAGCACCTAGAAGACAAATGTTCTACTGTATTGAAAATATCATTATAATTATTTTTTACTTTTTAAAAACTTTTTTGCCATGCCATTTTTCGTCACTTGACGGGTTCTGGAAATTGCAAAAGATCCATCTGGCATACTATTAGTAATAGTTGATCCACTTGCGACAAAACAATTATCTCCAATTTCGACAGGAGCAATTGATTGAGAATCAGAGCCTATAAAAGAGTTACTTCCAATTTTAGTAACATGCTTATTTGCACCATCATAGTTACAAGTAATAAACCCACACCCGATATTTGAATCTTCACCAATTTGGGCATCTCCAACGTAGCTTAAGTGGCTAATCTTAACTCCACTTTTTAAATCTGATTTTTTAATTTCAACAAAATTACCTATTTTTGATTTGGAACCAATATTAGCTTGAGGACGCAATCTTGCAAATGGGCCAATTAGGGCCTCTGCCCCAATTTTACTTTTCTCAATATGACTATAAGCCTTTATTGTTACATCCTCAGAAATCTCCGAATCCTTTATAATCGCTCCATGCTCAATTGTGCAACCTTCTCCAATCTGAGTACTTCCATGCAATGAAACATTGGGATGTATCACACTTCCACTACCTACTTTTATATCCCAATCCATATAATTCGTTTCAGAATCAATAAATCGAACTCCCAAGTCACGCAATAAATTAATTTTTTCAAAATTAATAAGCTTTTCCGCTCTCTCTAAATCTTTTAAACTATTAACACCTAAAAAAGTTTCACCTTTCGGAAACTTCACTGGGGAAACATTCTGATTATTCTTAAAAAGATCTGTTAAATAAAATTCACCTGAAGCATTTTTATTATCAATTTTAGTAAGGTGTTCTAAAACATAAGTAGTTTTAAAAATATATAATCCTGAGTTAACCTCTAAAATATTTTTTTCCTCAATACCAGCATCTTTCTCTTCTACAATGTGAAAACCATTCTTTTGAGATCTAACGATCCGACCGTACCCT
>DAOVTR010000365.1 GCA_030633015.1 Bdellovibrionales bacterium | reverse complement strand
GAGGAGTTACAAATAACAACAGCAAAAAAATATTAAACTTGTACAATAACATTTCTATCCACCTCGATACAAACAAGATATGCATCATATTTTAAAAAATCTGTTTTTAAATCTTTTTTCAAATCAAAAAAACAATCATTTATACAATCAATTACATCACTATCCTTTTTAGAATAAAGATACTCTCCGATGGGCATATTATCAATATTACCTCCACTATTTTTCCTAAAGCCTGGTGTTATAAGGTATAAGCGACTATTTCGATCTATTTTTTCTTCAAAATAAGCTTTTTTACTATTATCAATAATACAGGTTAAATTATTAAAAACTTTAGTATCTTGTCCATTTAATATCATATTATTTTTACCAAAATTATAACCACTTACTTTCAAAGTAGAAAAATCAATGACCATTAAACTGCAAGACATTTGTGCATCATCAAGATTTACTTCCAGCATTGTTTTAGTAATATTATCAATTAGAGACAATAAATTTAATTCATTAATTTGTTTTAAATGTTTTATTCCCTCAAAAGAATCCATCATTATTGTAGATACAAGATAAGATTTAGTACTTCCTAAAAAAACGACTAACTTATTGTCCTTCTCTATGCAATCAAAATACTCACTTCCCGACTCTAGTCCTGCACTATATTTACTAAATACTTTTAACCCTTTATATTTTTGAGTTGTAATTGAAACAATTTTCTTATGAATGTTTTTGATTTTTATAAGTTCTTTATCAGCATTTGAAATAAGATTATTGATATCCTTCTCTATTTGGATTATTTCAACTCTTTTTTGCTCTTTAAAAAAAGCATTCTTAATATAATTAATTATGTTCAACTCTAAAGTTGATATTTCATCATCTAAGTTTTGGATAAAAAAGCTACGCTCCATACTACTAAATTCATCAATATACGGGTTAGGCGGCGTATAAAAAAAGAAGTAATCAACATCAATATGATCTAATAAACCAAAATCTGAAATAAACTTCATATCCATTACGATAATTGATCTGTGATTTTCAACTGAAGATGGAATTTCATCTATATAAGAAAAACTAATTTCATAATTAAATTTCTTCTTAAGTTTTATTAATATTTGTTTGATCTTATCACTTAAGCGATTATGAATATATAATTTAATCATTCAAAGCATACCTAATTAGAATTACAAAAATCAGTTGGTTTTGATGTGTTGATATTATACAGTTGCATTGTTCTACAATCACGATTATTGGTATATGTGTTAATAACAACACATTGTATTTTTTTTCCGGACGAACTTGACCAGTTCATATTTGACTGGCACTTATGATACCCTACTTCATTAATACATGCCCAATGTTTACCAACACAATTATACACTAATCCCCGGCCAACCAATTCATAATTCGGAGGAGACGAATATTTATACTTCTTATTACCTAAGATCTTTTTATTTAAAACCACCTGATCATTCTTAATATTTAAATTCTCACTACTTGGTTTACCTGATATTTCCTGAGTTTTTTTGGACATTTCACGCTCAAGCAAAACATTAAGTTTTTTATTTTCATCTTTCAATTTTTCTGACTCACTTTCTAGAGCCTCTTTTTCTGAAAGAAATTTAGTTTTCATAATTTCAAAATCTGTTTGATCTTCTTCGAATTGCTGTTTTTTTTGTTCATACTCTGTTTTTCTTTCTTCAAATTTTTTATTCACGATTTTCAAACGCTCACTTTCCTCTGTCAAATTAGCTCTTTGTTGATTTTCCGTTGCAGGCTTTTCAACTTTTGTATTAACTACCGGTTTTACTTTTTTAATTTCTTTTTTATGTTTTTTTTCTAGTGGTATTTTTGCTTTAACTGGAGGGGCCTTAACAACCGTTTCATTTTGTTTCATTCCATCCTGTTCCAGGCTATCCAGGACAAAATATACTCCCACTATCACAATTATAAAAATTAAAAGTCGAACTCTATTTGAACTATCACTAAAATAATCTTTTATTTTATTTACTACTTTATTACTAGACGATTCCTCTTCTTGATATGGTTCATCTATTTCGGAGTGAGTTGTTTTAAAAAACTTACTTTTAAAATCAGTAACCGCTCCAAACAAGCTTTTTTCAGGGTTTTTTTCTTTTGAAAAAAGAACTTCCGTCTTAGATTGCTTAATTGGCTTTTTTACCTTTTTTATTGCAGGTTTATCAACTTGCTTAGTCTTTTCCTCAGTTCCTAACTCTGATCCCTTGTCGTCTAAAAAAGGCTGAGTATATTCCCCCGTAGAATCTGTAGGTGATTGAAGCTCTACTTCTTCTTCTTCTGATAATTCTGATAATTCTGATAATTCTGATAATTCTGAAAGATCTATATCATCTGATAAACTAATATTTGTTTTTTTTGTCTTATCATCAGTACCTGAAGTCACGTATATTTTCTCCAATAACCTAATATTATGTTCCTAAATTATTATACCTATGAAATAATCATTTTTAAAAGTAATTATTAAGGTTTATAATGGAAGATATCATTAAATTTTCTTATGATTTTATCTCAAATACTCTTCCAACACATGATATGTATGCTGAAATTGATACTTTTAGAAAGTTTTTACATAAAAATAAACTAATTGGTTTTCAAATCATATCCAATAAACAAATTGGATATGGTAATATTTCAAAAAAAATTTCTCCATTAAGCTTTATTATTACAGCAAG
>DAOVTR010000164.1 GCA_030633015.1 Bdellovibrionales bacterium | reverse complement strand
TTATGAACATAAAAAAATTCTTAACTATCATTTTGATTTTAATTTCATCTTCGCTCCTTGCACAAAATAGAAGTGCAACAATTTATTCAGCAATTCCTTTTATTCGAGGAGCTGATCACTGTTATTTTCAAAATCGTACTTTTGAAAAAAGATTTAGTTATATTAAAAAATTTATTAAATTAGGTAATGAGCTATTGAGTCAAAAAAGAAGTAGGCATGGCTCTCTTGATTTAGTGAAAAGGTTAGATGGCATTTATCAAGATATTTTAATTTCAGGCGGACGTGAAAATCATCTTGATGTTAGCTTAAAAAGTACATTGAAGGCCTATACTGGTAAGCTTTATAAGAAATATAATACTCCAGTAAAAAATATAAAATTTAAAAACATTTATAGCGAAGATGTTGATTATCTTGCCTACGGTAGTTATGCACTGTCACCTGATTGTAGTGGTAAAATTCAAGTTACTTTTCATTTGATCGGAAGAGACTCAAAGGAGATATCTTTTGAAGCAATTGGTCTATCTCAATATGTTATGAGCAATATTAGTGCTCAGATGTTTGTTTATTTTCAACGAACACAATTTCCATCAACTTTAGATATTGGAGGAGATGAGATTGTTTTGCTTGGGGGGCCCAATAAGCAAATTGCCAAGACTAATCGGCCGGATGCCGCAGCTAGAATTTGCCAGTCACTAAATGGAAGATTACCCGAAGCAATGGAGCTAGAGTTGATTTCTGAATATGGTGATTTTGGTGGAGGAGTTAGCATTGGAAAAAATGTTTGGGCCATTGCTGGTGATAGCATATATCATCCTTTGCTACTAAATTCATCGCCAGTTCGGCAAACTTGGGAAGTAAATGAAACCTCTTTTTATTATTACTGTGTTCGTTAGTAGGTATTTATGATTAAACGATTTTCTTTATCTGTTTTTTTATTTGTTATCTCAGTGGGAGTGATGGCCGAACCTGTGCTTTTAGATCCACGTTGGGACTATTTACAGTATGATTATAATAAATCATCAGCTGTTCCTACTAAATCATATCTTCATAAAATTAATGCTCAAACTCTCTCTTTAATTACCATTGATGGAGAGTTGGATCTTTTTATTAAAGCTCTTTCCAAACAAAGAATTTATTGTAAAAGGCCAACGTTTAAGAGGAAGATTTATTTTGGAGATCAACTGGTAGAAAAAAATAGATGGTGTCGCGAGACAACAGAAAAAATATATAATCTTGCAAAGCAGGCAAGAAATTGGAAAGAGCTTTTAGTTAAGTTAAAATTAGATTTTGATTGGTATCAAACCTATGGAGAAAATGGCGATGGAGATGTCTTTTTTACCGGTTATTATCTTCCACTGCTTTATGCTTCGTATGAAAAAACTGATGAGTTTTTTTATCCTATTTACCTAAGACCCAATGATTTAGTTACTGTTAAAGTTAATGGATCTCTTAGATGGAGAAAAAAAATATCTTACAATAATTATGAACTTTATGATGATCGTTATCAAATTGATTATAAATCATCACTTGCTGATAAAAATTTAGAAATAGTTTATACAAATGATTATATAGGTGCCTTTTTTACTCATATTCAAGGTAGTGCTAGAATTAGTATAATTGATTCACCAGATAAATTTTATATCAATTATGCGGCCCAAAATGGCCTAAAGTATGTATCTATTGGAAAAGTTTTAAAAGATGAAGGAAAAGATCAATATTATTGGAGTTCACTGCAGGGGCTGACTGAGTATTTAACTAAGTTTCCCGAAGAACAAGATCGCATTTTTCCAATGAATCCAAGTTATATTTTCTTTAAGAAAAGCCTATCAGGGGCCAAGGGAAGCACAGGCATCTCCCTTACACCAAAACATTCAATCGCAATTGATAATAAAATTTATCCATATGGAGCAGTGGGACTGATTCAATCTTATCTTCCGGTTAAAAGAGGATCAAGGGTAAAATGGAAGATTTTCTCTCGGTTAATTACTACGCAAGATACTGGTGGCGCAATCAAAGGCCCATCTCGAGTTGATATCTTTTTTGGTGATGATGAGCAAGCTGAGTTTGAGGCAGGTCATATGAGTAGTCATGGGAAAATGTATTTTTTGCTTTCGAAGTAGGTTCTTTAGAATACGGGAAAATCAAAAGGTTTGTTTTGGTTGATTAAAGATTTTGTTATTTCTAGTTCTTGATTAAATTTTTGCTCTTGTAAAATTATTCTAGGAGAGAGATTAAAGATATGACAAAATTCCAGCCAGACAATAACATTTGGTGCGAGGACACCTCTTTCAATCTTTGATAAACATCCTTGAGTAATTTCAAGTTTATTTGCTAGATCAATTTGAGAAACATTTTGAAGTTTTCTCTTGTTACGAATCATTAGACCCATTTTAATATTTAGTTGTTCTTTCTTTTCCATTAAATTTATTTTAGTATATTTATAACGTTTTTTAAAACCCTAACAATGGGGGGGGCATGAGAGTTTCTTTTTTGGTTTTATTTATTTTAATTAGTGCAAATTGCTTCTCTTATTCCATCGTTATTTCTGATTTAGATGATACTGTTAGGCAGGCACATGTCTCTAATAAAGTTGATGCCCTAAAGAGACTGTCCAAAGGTGTTAAGTCATTTGATCATTTAAAGTCAATCTACTACGACATAAAAGATGCTAGTACTGAAGAGACATTTTTTTATTATATAAGTGCTTCATATAAACTGATTTATGATGCTAACAAATGGTTAAGACTAGAAAGTTTTCCAGAAGGAGAAGTTTTTCAGCGAAAATCTCTAAGTGATCACCTATTTAAAATAAGAATAATATCTGAAATTTTAGGTCAGCACTCAAGGGATCAATTAGAAAAAATTTATTTTTTTGGTGACAATGGCGAGCATGATCCTGAGATCTATCAAACAATAATTAAGCAAAATGATTTCAAAAATAGTAAAGTTTTTATTAGAGATGTGGCAACTACTGCAAGATATTGGCATGATCAGCTTGAAGTTAAAAAGCTAAATAGTATTTTTTATTTTTTCACTGAAAAAGAGTTAATTGGAAAAGTTCCAGAGATAACTGCTTTAACAAAAACAAATATAATATCAGATTTTCAAGAAAGAACTCTTGTTGCAGATTATGTCATTGGGGATTTATACAAGCGGTTTCGAGGTTTATGTCGGGCTAAATATAAATTCTATACTAAAAAATATTTAACCTGTCTTACTGGCTCAAAAAAAATTGTAACAGTTCTAATTGATAATTATTATTTGTAACCCTAACGGGGCGCACAACCTCCTTTACTATTACTTGATCTTACTTGATTTTAGTTAATACAAGATATATACTCCAGACGAATTTTTCTCTAACTTATGGAGTTCTTATGTTAAGAAGTAAAATTATAGGAGTGGGAGCATATCTTCCAAGTAATGTTGTTACTAATGATGATCTTTCTAAAATGATGGATACTGATGATGAGTGGATTACTCAACGTACAGGTATTAAAGAGAGACGATGGACAACTGGTGAATCTAATTCTGATTTAGCTCTTCAAGCATCAACTCAAGCGATAAAAAATTCTGGAATCGCAAAAGAAGATATTGATTTTATTATTGTTGCGACTTTAAGTCCTGATCATGATTTTCCGGGAGTATCATGTTTTTTACAAGCAAAACTTGAGATGCCTGGAGTCCCGACTTTAGATATTCGTCAACAGTGTACAGGTTTCGTTTATGCAGCATCAATTGCTGACACTTATATTAAAAGTGGAACTTATAAAAATATTTTAGTTGTAGGATCGGAGATTCATTCCGTAGGCCTAGATAAGACGACCAAAGGACGAGATACTGCCGTTTTGTTTGGAGATGGAGCAGGGGCGGTTGTAATGACAGCTACAGAAGTTCAAGATAATACTCAGTCTCAGTTTTTTCCTTCAGTTCTTCATGCCGATGGACAATTTGCAAAAGAGCTTTATGTACCGGCTCCAGGAACAGCTGTAGGTCCAGACCGAATTAATAAAGATATGATAGACGAAGGTATGCAGTTTCCAATAATGAATGGAAAGAAAGTTTACGTTCATGCAATTAAAAACATGGTTACTGTTACAAAAAAAGTTATTGAAGATAATGGTTTTACACTTGAGGACGTTGATGTTTATCTCTTCCATCAGGCAAATTTAAGAATTATTGAGGCAATTGGAACTAAGCTCAATCTCCCAACTGAAAAAGTTTATAATACAATTCAAAAATATGGAAATACTACAGCAGGAACCATTCCAATTGGTCTTCATCATGCTCTTGAAGATGGGACAATTAAGCCTGGAACATTAGTATGTTCTATTGCATTTGGTTCAGGTTTTACTTGGGGTGCCAATTTATTTAGATATTAGTTCTTAAGAAAATTTAAAATTTATGCCGCTTAATACTTTGTGGGATGGGGAAAGTAGGTTTTTTTGTAGAATCTTTTGAATAAAAGAGTTTGCTTTAAAGATTGTATTAGCGGCATATAAATTAAGAGAACGAAGTGAGTTGTTCAAATCAATGATGAGGCTCACTTTTTTGGAATTTTTATTTAAGTTTATTTTTATAGTCATTCTTTTTTTCCTTTGTGATCATTTTTTTATTCATGATCTTGAAAGACAATAGCCTAAAATTTAGAGTTGTTTGTTGTGAGAGTGTAAGGTTTTGGTTAAAAAAATATTTTGTTTGAGTTTGAGTCTCTCAATAGTAACACTTAAATAGTTCATAAATCGGATATTATCTTTAATAACTATAAAT
>DAOVTR010000355.1 GCA_030633015.1 Bdellovibrionales bacterium | reverse complement strand
TAGAGAAACAATTTGTTGATTTAATGTTAGACCAAATGAATAAAACTGTTAATAAAACAAAAGAGAGTAATACTGCGAATAATTATTATAAATCTCTTTTAAATTCAGAGCGATCAAAAATAATGACAAATACAGGAAAAGGAATGGGAATTCAAGATCTCGTATTGAATGAGATTTATCCTAAGCAAAAGAGAACTCCACTTTTTTATAATGCTTATCTTAAAAGCAAACGATCGCAAATATCTAAGCCTAATCAAATCAAAATGGAAAGTGACAAATCAACTAAAAATAACATCGCAAAAAAACCATTTTCAGATATATATATAAATGAAAGTAGACGCAATCAAAATAATTTAATAAAAATTCATGGTAGACAGGATAAAAAAATAACTGTCACAAAAAATACACTTGGAGGTACTAAGTGAGCAACGTAGAACCGACTACATCGAGAACTTTTTTTCCAAACCAACAGACGGCACAAAATAAAGCCGGACGCCTAAGTCGTCCAGGACTTATAAGAAATGAAACTGTAAGGCGGCAACATTTAGAAAGAACAACAAAAAACGATGCTAAAGTTGATATCCCTGAGGCAATTAAAGATTTTGCACGAATAAAAAAAGCAGTTGATGCTGCCCCCCAAGTTAACAATGCAGATAAAATCGCAAGCCTAAAAGAACAAATAAAAAATGGAACATATCAAGTTAATTATGAGGCCCTAGCAGATAAACTTTTAGAAAAAGGCTTCTTATAAAAGAGGACAGATCATGGAAGATCAAAAAAACAATAATCAACGACTAGAAACTTTATATTTTCAAGTTTCTGACTTGTGGAAAAGACTATGCGAAGAGCACTCAATATTGTTTGATCTAACTTGTGACGAATATATGTTTCTCCTCCAAAGTGACCTTGAAAATCTTGAAAATGCAATAGATGAAAAAAAACACGTTTTAGAAAAAATAAACAGTCTTGATGAACTTAGAACTAAACTTATCAAAAAAGTAGGAGAGGTTTTTCCTTCAAATAAAAGCATCAAGTCGGTGAACGAGCTCTTGATTGTTATGGATAAATACGAACAAATTAACAATCAAAAACATCTATATAGATTTAATAAAATATTAATTGATATTATTGAAAAAATTCAAAATCAAAATAAAAAGAACCAACTATATATTAACAAAGCAGTGTCTGCGCTAAAAGATATAAGAGAAGACGCCACTGGAGTTAAAGCGTATTCGACATATAACTCAAACGGTGCATCAAAAGACTTAAATGAATTTCCCAAAAAGGGAAAATAACATAGGAGATTAGAAGTTGCCCGATCTTTTAAATATTGGCTATAGCGGTTTAACAAGTGCAAAAAAGTCTCTTTCGACTTCAGGGCACAATATTTCCAACGCTGATACTGAAGGGTTTTCAAGACAAAGAGTAAGTCAAACAACGAACACTCCTGTATCTCAAAGTGGCATCATATTTGGTACCGGTTCAAGGGTGGTCGGAGTCAGGCGTGTGCACGATAATCTTCTAGAAAAAAGATTAAACAAATCTCTTTCAAACAACGAATATTTTAAAGAGCGTCATTTTCAATTAGAACAAGTAGAAAATATATTTAATGAAATAAATTCAGAAGGATTAAATAAAGTTTTAAATAAATTTTACAATAATTTTAGGGAACTTGCTAACCAGCCTGAAAATGAAACAATCAGGTCCGTTGTTAGAGACAGTGCCCAAATCATAGTGAATGATTTTCATCGAATGCGAGATAGTTTAGATAATATTTCCCAGGATATAGGTGGGAAGCTTCAAGCAAGTATAACAGATATTAATATGACAACTTCTCACATAGCACAACTAAATAAAAAAATTGTGATACTAGAGGCTTCAGAACAAGAGACTGGTGACCTAAGAGATGAGCGGGATAAATCTGTCAGGGAATTATCCAAACTATTTAATGTTACAACCTATGCTGATGAAAAAGGTCGATTTGTTGTTCAGGCCCAAGGAGTTGGCGCCATGGTTTCTGGTGGTCAAAGTCAAAATTTAATTAGTGGCAAGGTATCTAAAGAAGATTCTAAAAATAACATGTCTGGATCTGTAGAACTGTACATGGAGGGAAGACCATCTTACGCAATAACAAATAAATTTAATGGTGGAAAAATAGCATCTTTAATAAAGGCCCGAAATGAAGATGTAAAAGAGATGCAAGATAATATGGATAAAATTGCTTTCGATTTTTCCAACTCGGTTAATGCCATTCATAGAAGAGGATTTGTAAATCGTCACCTACCTACTGATGAAAATGGAAAAATTATACCTGGTAACAAACCAATTACAGGAATAAACTTTTTTACAATCTCTAACAAAATCGAAGGTGCATCAAAAGCAATTGATCTTTCTGATTTAGTAAAAGAAGACCCATCAAATATTGCAACAGCATTAGGGCCCAACAAACCTGGTGACAACAGAATTGCTCTTGCAATTGCCAAGATTCAGCATGAAAAAATCCTTGGAGAGGGAACCACAACTCTTGAGGAAAGTTATTTACAAATTATTGGAAAAGTTGGACTAGAAACAGGCAAGGCAAGAATAGATTCTGAACACACAGGTGGCCTTATGGCACAAACACAATCAATTAAAGACCGCCTTTCAGGTGTGTCAATAGATGAAGAAACATCAAACATGATAAGATTTCAGCATGCATATGAAGCATCTGCAAGAGTTATGAGAACAGCTGGAGAAATGTTTGATACTGTTCTTGCAATTATGAGATAAAACTTATGAGTAGAGTATCAG
>DAOVTR010000110.1 GCA_030633015.1 Bdellovibrionales bacterium | reverse complement strand
TAGATAAGAAAACAAAAAAAGAAATTATAAAAGTTGATTCTAAGTATTTTAGACCCTCTGAAGTTGAAACTCTAATCGGAGATGCAAGTAAAGCACAAAATGAACTTGGCTGGAAATATAAAACTGATGTAAATAAGTTAGCAAAACTAATGGTTCAAGCAGATTTAAAAATCATAGAGCAATCTAATGGATAAAACAGATAAAATATTGGTACTTGGAGGAACAGGCCTTGTTGGTTCTGCATTTCAAAGACTACTTCAACAAAAGAATTATAAAAACATTATTTCACCATCCAGAAAAGATCTTAATCTTATGGATCAAAAAGAAACTTTTGATTTTTTTGAAAAAACAAAACCTAAATATATTTTGGATGCAGCAGCTAAAGTGGGAGGTATTCACGCCAACAGTACATACCCCGCAGATTTTATATATGAAAACTTAACTATTCAAAACAATATATTTGGTGCCGCATTTAAAAACAAAGTAACAACACTTCTTTTTCTAGGAAGTTCATGCATCTATCCGAAAGATTGTCCCCAACCAATCAAGGAGGAATATCTCTTAACTGGCCCACTGGAACAAACGAATGAGCCATATGCTATTGCAAAAATTGCAGGAATAAAACTAGCTGAAAGCTTTAATCGTCAATATGGTTGTAACTTTATATCATTAATGCCAACTAATCTCTATGGCCCAAATGATAGTAAACATCCTGAAAACAGTCATGTTATCCCTGGAATAATCACAAGGATGAAAAATGCAATAGAAAATAAAAGTGATACTTTTGAGGCATGGGGAACAGGAAATCCACTTCGGGAATTTTTACATGTTGATGACCTTGCTGACGCTTGTCTTTTTGTAATGCAATATGAAAAACCCATTCCACTACTCATAAACGTTGGAAGTGGAGAAGAAATTAGTGTCAAAGATTTAGTTTATTTAATAGCGAAACTTTTAAATTTCAAGGGAAAAATTATTTTCAACACCAATTACCCAGACGGGACAAACCGTAAAGCTCTCGATTTAAATATTTTAAAAAAAACTAATTGGAAACATAAAATAAATCTAGTAGATGGATTAACAAAACTTATAACATGATTTAATTTTTAAATGCAACAATATTTTGATAAGCAAATATTTCAAAATAAAGTGGTACATATTTATCCATCTTCAAAAGTCCGTTTGGCAACATTCTATAGAACGTATAATCAGATAACATTGTTTGAAAATCATTAAAGAAAGTTCGACTCAAAACGTTCATCTCATTAAATTCAAAATGAATGGCCTTAATAATGCCCGCTTTAATACAATGACTTGCTCCATTCAATACCTTGAATTCATTCCCTTCAACATCAATTTTCAAAAGATCAATATGCTTTATATCTCTATTTAAACAAAAATCATCCAAAGTAATCATGGCCACATCATGACTTATTGATTCACAACCATGTATCTTTTCAATAACATCTTTATAAACAGAGGCATGGGAAGATCCATCATTTGATTTATAATCATATAACTTAACTTTCTCGTTTATATCACCAATTGAAAAATTTAATAATTCTACATTATTACTTTTAATGTTTTTCTTTAAAATCCCATAGGTTTGTGGATGAGGTTCAAATGCATAAAATGACAATTTTCTGAAGTTTTTAAAATCATTTTTGTATAATCACCAACATTTGCCCCAACATCTATACAAATATATTTAATATCTCTTTTTATATATGATTTTAAAAAATTCTTTAACTATTTTCTCCATAACACTTTAATATCAAAAACATCATATCATTTCATTATTTTATTGTATACTTCCTAAATTTTATTCGACTTAAACTTTTGCAATCGGTATTATATATTTTATATATGAATACTTCTTATAATTTTTCACCTATTGCCCTCTTTGTTTATAACCGCTTAGACCATACAAGACAGACAGTTGAACACCTTAAAAAAAATATTTATGCGAAAGATTCTGAATTATTCATTTTTAGCGATGGCCATAAAGATAATAATATTAAAGAAGTTAATTCTATAAGGAAGTATCTTGAAACAATCACCGGCTTTAAAAAAATAGAAATCATCAAACAAGAAATAAATCAAGGACTTGCTAATTCTATTATAAATGGCTGTTCCCAAATATTTAAAAACTACAATAAATTAATAATAGTCGAAGATGACTTAATTACTTCCCCATATTTTTTAAAATATATGAATGAAGCATTAGATCATTATCAAAATATAAAAAAGATACTGACTATTGCAGGTCATAATCTCCCTGCAAAGTACATGAAATTTCCTTCAAATTACAACAAAGATGTTTATTTTAATACTAGAAACTCTTCGTGGGGTTGGGGAACATGGAAGGACCGATGGCAACAAATAGATTGGCAAGTAAATGATTACCATGAATTTATTAACAATAAATATTTGCAAAAAAAATTTAATTTGGGTGGTTGGGATATGACTCGCATGCTAAAAGAACAAATGAATGGTAAAATTGATTCTTGGGCAATAAGATGGTCATATAGCCAATTCAAGCTCAATGGTCTTAGCGTTTATCCAGTAAATTCTTACGTGAAAAATATTGGCTTAGATAATTCAGGAACTCATGGGTCAACATGGAAAACTTATCAAGACGATATTAATTTAGCTAAAAAAGATATTGTTTTTGCCAACAATCCTATTCTCGATCATAAAATTATGAAAAACTATAGATTGGCCCATATTAAAATTACTTTTTTTACTGATACATTTTCTAAAATAAAAAGAGAACTAAAAAAATATTTAAATACAAAATGAAACTTAATATTTTACAAATTTCAGTGGCATATTATCCAGAAATATCTTTTGGTGGTATTTTGCCTGTAATAAAAAACTTCTCAAAAGAACTGCAAAGAAGAGGTCATAAAGTAACTATTGTGACCACATCTTCTAGAGAAATATTGCAAAAACAAGATATTATCAAATTTAAACATGAAGATATTGATATCATTTCATTCAAAACTAAGTTTTTAAAAAGATATGGTTTTTCTTATAATTTAAAAACATGGTTAAAAGAAAACATTCATACGTTTGATATAGTACATATTCATGGGATTTGGAATTTTCCCAAAATTTACGCATCAAAATACTGCTCTTTAAATAAGATCCCATATATTATTTCAATGCATGGAATGACAAATATAAATGCTGTTAATTCTAAGTACACTTTTTTTAAAAAAATCTATATTAATATTTTTCAAAAAAAATCTTTGAAAAATGCAAGTTGTCTTCATTATGCAACTCTAGGCGAATCTCAAGCATCATTCCTAAAACATTTTAATAACAATAAATTAATTATTCACAATCCTCTTGAAATAAACAACATTAAACCGATAGCGAATAATATAAATGATCATAGTTATATATTATTCGTAGGACGTTTGGCAAAAATAAAGAATCTAGATAATCTTATTTTGGCTTTTAACAAAATTTATAAATTAAAAAATAATTTAAAACTTTATATTGTTGGTAATGACGAAGATAATTTATCAGCACAACTTCAAAAACTAGATACAACTTTAAATATTACTTTTCATGGTCAACTTGATACTAATCAACTTGCAAAAATGTATTCAAATGCATTACTTACAATACTACCTTCATTTTCTGAAAACTTTGGATACTCTGCTGCAGAGTCTCTTTATTACAAGACACCTACTATTGTTAGCGATAATGTATTTATAAATACAATTCCATCATTAAGAAATTATTTTATTCGATGTGGTTTATCTCATAATTCTATTATGGCCAAAATACTTGAAGTTATACAAAACTATGACTATCATAAAAATCTTGCATCTCTCGGATCAATACAAATAAAAAAAACCCTCTCAAGCAAAACTCTATGCATTCAATTAGAAGAAGCATATTTAAAATCTATAAATAAATAATATTATTTTCTGATTATATAGTCATCAATAATCAAAACATCTAAACCACCATCAAAAAAACATTTTAAAGCTTCATTAGGGGTATTCACAATTGGCTCGCCTCTTACATTGAATGAAGTATTAAGTAGAATATATTCACCTGTTATATTTCCAAATTCATTTATTAAATTCCAAAAACGTTGATTAAATGTTTTCTTTACCATTTGAGGACGAGCCGTACCATCAACATGAACAACCGCTGGAATTTTATCCCGCTTCTGTTCTTTTACTTTAAAAGATGTAATCATAAAAAATTCATCTCTATAATTTTCAAAATAATCCCCTGCTTTTTCATGCAATAATGATGGGCAAAAAGGTCTAAAACCTTCCCTGAATTTTACTTTTGCATTTATTATATCCTTATTTTCTGCCCTCAACGGACTCATAAGAATAGATCTATTACCAAGGGCCCGTGGCCCGGACTCCATGCGTCCTTGAAACCATCCTATAATTTTATTGTCTGATAATAATTTTGCTGTATCAATTTCAATATTTCTACTTTTTTCAAATTTTAAATTTCTTGATTTAAAAAAATCATCTAAATTTAAATTATTATAATCTGGCCCAGTATATAAGCTATCGAGAATATTTCCCTTAAATTCTACTTTCTTATAATAATAGTAAAGTGCAGCCCCTACTGCTAAACCAAAATCTCCTGCGTTAGGAAAGATATGCTGCTTATCAAGTTTTATTTTTTCAAAAATCCTTTGATTTAATTTAACATTTAAAAAAACTCCCCCTGAAAATCCAACGCTCCTACAACCTGTTTTATCAACCCAAAATTCTACCAAATCAAGAATCTCTTTCTCTAAAACTCTTTGAGCTTCAGCTGCAATATTTTCCTTGCCATACTCTTGTACCAACTTTTCAATATTTTTAACTTCTTCAAAGTGATATTGAACACTACCTGCCTCTTCCCACGAACTAGGGTTTTTCAAATTAAATTTTTTAATTATTTTACCTTCTTTAAAATGCGGATAAAAATCATCAAGAACTCCTTTCGTCTTTGAAGTATTTCCATACGGTGCAAGCCCCATGGTCTTTCCCTCTCCATCACCGTGCCACCAATGCAATCCTTCTGTAACCAATCCATAAAACCACCCTAAAGATCCATTTCTATTATATTTTTTGAGCGTTTTAATTTCTCCTTTATCACCAACATGCACACTAATGGAAGTACCATCACCAATTCCATCTGCAACAAATAGCAGCATTGGCCCAGTATTATCTTGCGTATAATAAGCAGAAGCCGCATGAGCTAAATGATGATCAACAAATTTAATTTTTGATTTATCTTTTAAATTATATTTTTCATAATAAACCGGAGGAACTTCTTTTTTCAATCCTGCGAGAGTTAAAAATCCGGATAAAAAACTATTTTTAATATTTTGTTGCAACCAAGAGGAATGATTTCCAAATAATAGCGTCATTAGCTTATTATCCATATATCCATATTTATTTGCAATTACGATATAATCAATTTCATCAAGATTGTTTTTACCAAGACAATATTTGATAGATTGAACTGGCAGTCCACAATAATGTTTTAATCGATTAAATCTCTCTTCTGCAACATCTGAAATAACTCGGCCATTCTCCACCAGTGACGAGGATGAATCATGCCCCATATGAATTCCTAATACTTTCAAAATCTCAAACCTTGGTTAAATTAATTGCTCATTTTTTTAATATCTAACAATATTGAAAACTTTGCAAAATGAGGAAGTATCACATTTGCATTTAAATTATTCCGATACAACGATCCAATCTTAACTTCTTTTGGTGAATGAATTATTAAATAATCAATATTAAGTTTTTTAATTTTTTTAATTATCTTCGCAATATCACGTGTCCCTTGTAATTTATGTATTATTTTAGAATTAGGATGATTACCAAATAAATTAAATACTGGAAATCCATGATATGTTTGATAATATCGCGGAAAATATCCCCACATTTGCGGTAACTCTAAAACAACTCCTTTTTTATAATTTTGTTTTAAATCCTTATAAATTTGTGGAACATTACCTGCATCCAAGTAAAACTTTTCTGTTAGTGGAGCAAACT
>DAOVTR010000362.1 GCA_030633015.1 Bdellovibrionales bacterium | reverse complement strand
AATCCAACTGAAGGTAATTCGGAGATTGATGGTAGTGTCGATATAGACAATATATGCAGATTAAGATTTAATATTTTTAAAACACTGGGACAAATTGGTATTACTTTTCGAATAATCAAGAGCAATGTACCATCAATTGATGAATTAAAATTTAAACCAATAATAAAAACACTATCAGAAAAAACAAGAGGCTTAATTCTTGTCACTGGCGCTACAGGACATGGAAAAAGCACAACTTTATCTGCAATGATTAATCATATTAACTCGAATCGCAAATGTCATATTATAACCATTGAAGACCCAATCGAATATATACACAAAAGCAATCTAAGTCGAATTACCCAAAGAGAAATAGGCTTAGATACTAAAGATTTTACAAGTGGTATAATTTCAGCACTAAGGCAAGACCCTGACGTGATTCAAATTGGGGAAATGCGAGACAGGGCAACTTTTGAAACCGCATTAAATGCAGCAGAAACAGGACATCTAGTTCTTTCTACTATTCATACAACCAATGCTCCAACAACCATTAGTAGAATTTTATCAATGTTTCCTCCTGAACAACTTGATGATATAAAAAAACGTTTGGCAGAAAACCTAATTGCCACAATCGGCCAACGAATGCTTAAATCTATAATGAAAAATCAAATGATACTTGCCCAAGAAGTAATGGTTGTCTCTCCTGGAATAAGAGAGTGTATATTAGGTACTCAACCACTATCTAATGTACAAGCAATACTTGAAAAAGGAAATTTAAAAGGTGGTGGAAACGGCAGCCAATCTTTTGATCAGGCCATACAAGAATTATACTCTAACAAATTTATTTCCAAAGAAGTCGCCCTTAAGCAATTTTCCTCTGAAAAAGATTTTATTAGACAACAATTAATTGAATAATTATCTAATAAAAAATAGATAAATCAATAACAAGGTTAAAACTATTAAAAATATAATATTTTTCTTAACAATTTCATAAAACCAGCTAACTTGACTAGACTTGATGAAGCGATCCTCATCTTCGCCCTCAGAATAATCTCCACGTGTCCGCCTTTCTGGAATATTATTGTAATCTAATTTAAGACCAAACCTCTTTTTAGGTCCTTTTTTTTTCGTCAAGTGCTTTTCTTTTTTAACACCATCATTTTTAACTTCAACACTGCTTTCTTCAATTTTAAAGTTCCAATCAGATTTGGTATTTTTATTACTCACAAATACAACCTCACTTAATTTGTCCAATCATATCTTTCATTATATATAAAGTCTCTTCTAGCAATATATCTGACCGTAAGGCCTTCACCCATTCTTCTTTTCTTTGCTCAAAATCTTTTTTCCACTTTTCTTTATCTTTGCTGCGTATATGGTCAGCAGTCATTAGTGATTCTTCAAAATTTGTAACTTTAAGATCTTTGTTTTCTTGATCAAATTTAAACTTTTCAACAATGATCTTATTTTTTTTGTCATCTGCAATTAACATATCCAAATTTAAATTTAGCTTAGTATCATTAAGTCTTGTATTTAAATACTTGAGACTTTCTCGTATAGTTTTAAATCGTTTTGAACTATTAGTTCTTTTTTTACTCGCCACTTTGATTTTTTTCATATTATATTTATGCTTTGACCATGGTATAAATGATAATCCTTTTATTTCATCCCATGGCATTGGAAAATCTAAATCTTGTTCTCTGTTTTTTCCATATCCCAAAGGATCTGTCAGTAGAATATCTGGTGTCACTCCTTTAAATTGAGTCGATCCTCCATTAATTCTATAGAACTTTTGAATTGTAACTTTTAGTGCTCCCATAGAACTTCCAAACATACTCATTAATGGCCCTTGATCTAAATTTAATACGGCCTGAACTGTTCCTTTCCCATGAGAGTACTGTCCACCTACAATAACTGCACGGCCATAATCTTGCAGAGCTGCAGCCAGGATTTCTGATGCTGATGCACTAAAACGATTTATCATTACAACTAGTGGACCTCCATAAACAACTTCCTTATCATCATCCGGTAATACCTCGACTTTTCCTGAATAATTTTTTACTTGAACAATTGGTCCTTCTTTTATAAATAGTCCCGACATCTGTTTGGCGTCTTCTAGAGCCCCCCCGCCATTATTTCGTAAGTCTAGAATAATTCCGGCAACTTTTGCTTTTTTAAGTCTAACAAGCTCGGATCTAACATCATCAGTACAATTTCTACTATTTTTATCACCAAAATCCCTATAAAATTTAGGAACATGTATATATCCAATCTTGCCTTCAATATTAGGAAGATCTAATACTGAAGACTTTGCGTAAGAAGCCCCAATATGGACGACATCACGAATTATACTGATAGTCTGTCTTGCTCCATCTGGTTTTTTAACTGTAAGCTGAACTTCAGTTCCCTTTTTTCCTCTTATAAATCTAACGGCATCATCTACTCTCATATCTTCAAGATCAACGGGATCAGAGGGATCTTTTTTTCCCTGTGAAACCATTAAAATTATATCATTTACTTCTAATTCCTTTTGTCGCCAAGCAGCTCCCCCTGGTACAATTGAAACAACTTTTATATAGGCTCCATCTTCTTGTAGGACAGCTCCAATTCCCTCTAAACTTCCTGAAATATCAATATCAAAATCTTCATTTCTTTTAGGTGGCAAATATCCTGTGTGAGGATCAAAAACAGTTGTAACTGCATTAAAAAATAATTCCAGATGAACTTCTTGTCTTTATGTTAATATT
>DAOVTR010000291.1 GCA_030633015.1 Bdellovibrionales bacterium | reverse complement strand
CTCTCTGTTGATAAGCTTAGAAGGGTTGCTATTGGGGATATTACAGTAAGTAATATCTCACCAGGAAAATTTAGGTTTGCTTCTAAAAAACAAATTATTGATGGTCTTGGAATTAATAAAGAGGGAGAAAAAATAAAAGATGTTGAATATATGTCTAATAAAAAATCTATAAATTTAAAAAAGAAAAATCTACAAAAAGGTAAAATTGCAAGCGATAAATCATTTTATAAGTTTAGAAAAGAGTATTATTATGAAACTTTAAAAGCTTATGAAGTTGCAAAAAAAGATGATTTAAAAAAAGATAGAGATAACTCTTAATTGTCGTAAGATACAACTTTAGAGTTGTTTATATGGTCTTGTAAGATATCCATTGAATATTCTAATGCTTGGTCAGCGTAAGGAATTCCATCTTCCGTTTTTAATTTCTCAGTAAAATTTGCCAGTTTAACAGAAGAGGCACATAGTCTCATAAACTCAGCACTTCCATCAAAAAATTCGCTCTCGTCATCTGTAATAAGGACATTAAGTAACATAGAATTTAATGATTTTATTAGTCTTATTTGCTCAGATCCTAGTTCTTCAAGATTAATTTCAAGTGAATTTTCTGATTTTTTACTGAATATTGTCATCTTCAATCTCCAATTGTGTTGTTCTTCTAGTATACTTATCGTGATTTTTCCTAATAATTTTAGGAATTTAAGGTGGAGCTAATTTGTTTTCTTTAATACTGGACAAAACTAGAAAGTTAATTTATTCTGCGCATGATTGTAATTTCAATTGTTTGTCGCGGGGTGGAGCAGTCTGGTAGCTCGTCGGGCTCATAACCCGAAGGTCGCAAGTTCGAATCTTGCCTCCGCAACCAAATCTCAAAAAAAAATATTTTTTCAATAGCACTTGTCTGTAACTGGTCTAATTTTACCGTTTATAAATTATTTTTAAAAATCTGAATGTAGATTATACTATGAAGTAGTGTTAAGTGTTTAAAATTTCAAAAGAATAGGAACGTTGATGTTTGATGGTGGAAAAGATGGAATTATTTTAAAAAGATTTGGTAAGTATTTATTGTTAGATCATATTGTTGATGGTGGGATGGCGCAAATAGTTCGGGCCAGAACTTTAGGTGAACAAGTTGATAAAATTGTAGCAATAAAAGTGATTCAGCAACAATTTACAAAAGATCAAGCTTTTAAAATAATGTTTATGGATGAAATCAAAGTAACATTTGGGTTAATTCATCCTAACATTGCTCAAACATATGATTATGGCAGTTTAGATGGACAATTATTCACAGCAATGGAATATGTTGATGGAAAAAACCTAAAAGAGTATTTGGAAAAATTAAAAAATAAGAGATTTGTTTTTCCTGTAGAGATTACTGCTTATATTATTTCTCAAGTATGTCAGGGATTACATTACGCTCATACTTTAACTGATAAATTATCAGGTAAGAAGTTATCTATTATTCATCGAGATATATCTCCTCATAATATAATGTTAACTTACGATGGAGCAATAAAAGTAATTGATTTTGGTATAGCTAAATCAGCTACAAATGCAGATGCAACTCAAACAGGTACCATAAAAGGAAAGTTATCATATTTGGCACCAGAGTATTTAGATGGAATAGAGCTTGATCATAGATATGATGAATTTTCTCTCGGAATTACCATGTGGGAGATGCTTTGTAGTAGAAAGCTTTTTGTTGCCAATAATGATCTTGCTGTTTTAAAGCAAATTCAAAAATGTAAAATTCCTCCTCCATCATCAATAAATCCCAACGTACCTAAAGAGCTTGATGAGATTGTTCTTAAAGCTCTTTCAAAAAATCGCAAACTAAGATATGAAAACTTGGATCAATTAAATAGAGCATTAGTTAAATTTTTATATTCAAATTATTCTGATTTTAATTCGACAGATTTATCATATTTTGCAAAAGAACTTTTTAAAGATGAAATAAAGAAAGATAGAGTTAAATTATATAAATTTGGCAAAGTCGATATTAAGCCTTTTATTGAAGAATTAAAAAGACCAACATCTTCTATTCCTAGAGAGGAGTCACTTCCAACGATAAATACAGATGATCTAGATGCAAAAAAAGAAGAAGTTATTTATGATTTTGGATTTAAAAATCCTGAAAATAGAGTCGATCAATCAGCAGAAGCAAATAAGAAAGTTATAGAAAGACATGATAAAACAGCGGGAAATGAAATTGAAAATTCAATTTCTGTACAAAAAACAATAAAAAAATCTAAAAAGAAAAGAGGGAAGTTAACAGATCCTAGTTTAACTAAAAGTAGAACAAAAGAGTTAGAGTTAAAAAAAATAAAATCTGGTGATGCCCTTAGGTATGGCTTGATTTTGTTAATATTTGTAGTGTCGTATTATATCTTTTTTGGTAGCAATGATAGTCTTATTTTTTCTAAAAAAGATAATACTAAGAGTGAGGATTCGTTGCTAATTGATGATTCTAATGTTGAAAAAACAAAAGTTGTATTAATTGATTACGATTCCATAAAACACCGTATTTATTTAAATGGAAAAAGGGTCAATGTTTCTGTTTTTAAGGAAATTAAAGTACCTATCGGTCGAGATATATATGTTCGGGTTCAAAAAGAAGGTGAGGAGAGTTTTATAAAAAAAGTTCATTATAATAATAATTCTTCTGGTGAAGAAATTAGAATTTTACCAACTAAGTCGGCAAGTTATAGTTATTTAATTACCTCTTCAGCATGTGTTAAAGGTAAATTGTTTTTGAATATTTTTGGAGAACCTAGGGTTGAATTGTTGCCTCTTAGTGCCAACGGAGGACTTGGACTTCCAATGGATGTTGATCAGGCTGGTAATAGCCATCCAACAAAATATAGCTGGGAGTATTTGACAGATGGAGAGGAGTTTAGAAGAAGTGTGCGGTTTGAATTCAAAAGATCAAGCGATTTGATAGATTTTTGTCAATATGTAGAAAACTAAAGATTAAAAAATTTTTTTACTTCAAAAAATATAAGAATTATATTAGCTAAAAACATTAAGCTAACTATGAAATAACTAATTAAATTATATATTCTGGAATTTGTATAATTTCCCATAATTTCTTTATCGCTACATAGTTTTATTATAAATACTAAAATGAGAGGAATTAATACTCCATTTACTACTTGTGACCAAATTAAAATATTAAAAAGATTAATGCTTGGTAATAAAACCATTACAGCACTTATGATAATAATACCTGTAAAGAGCGAGTAGAAGTTTGGTGCTTCTTTAAATGACTTATCTACACCAGATTCCCAGCCCAACCCTTCACAAACGTAATAGCTGGTAGCAAGTGGGAGAAGAGCGGCGGCAAAAATTGAAGCG
>DAOVTR010000036.1 GCA_030633015.1 Bdellovibrionales bacterium | reverse complement strand
GTGCGTTTAATGACTCTTTTTTATATTTTAATTTTCTCTTTATCTTTTATTGGATGCTTTGGAGATAAAGAGGAAGGTTTTAGGATAATGCCTGAAGTTGACAAGGCATCAGCAGCAGTACTAATTATTACCGATGATCAACTCATCCATGATTATGGAGAGGTCTCAATTAATTATCCCTTTCCAAGAAAAATAATTCTTTCAAATGTTGGTGAATATCGAGGAAGGATTGTTGGAGATTTGCAAACTGATCATTTTTTTTTAGTGGGAGGTCAGTGGCCTGGAGTTGGTGGCAGTTGTGGCCTAACGATTGCGGCAGGTGAAGAGTGCTCAATTGTTGTTGGTTTTAGGCCGACGGCCGTGAGCGAATATAACGAAAAAATGAATATAGAGTATCATTCGGGTTTCTTTAATAAAGATGTAAATCTTTCTATGACTGGTCAAGGAGTTGGTACTCCTTTTATTTATTTTGATCATCTTTTTGAATATGATTTTGGTGATCTTTTGACAGATGATACAGTAAGAGAAATTTTAAAAGTAAATTATGCTGGTGATCCAACTAAAAGGGCCAGTGGAATATCAGTTCAACCTTTTTTAGTAGGAGATGGTTTTAAATTTTCTGGTGATAATCAACTCTATCCAGGAGCAAATGGTAGTTGTGGAAACTATCTTGGGAAGATTGATCCGGCAGATGCAAGTAGTTTTACTGATTCATGTACTATCGAAATAGATTTTAATCCTTTGCACTCGGGAGAGTATGGTCGTTATCTTACGTTGGATTATTCTAATAGTTCTAATATGGTTCGGGCCCAAAAACAGTTAGCGGGTTCAGCTACAGACGAAAAAATAGGAGCAACGCTGCAGATTACTCCAGCTTCAGGAACCGTATTTGCAGCATACAATAATTTAACTTATCCTCTGATTTTTCCTGAAGAGAGCGTCACCTTTACCTTCAATGTATCAAGAGTAAGTGGCAACCAAATAGCTCATAGTTTGCAGGAAATGGAATTTAATAATCCAGAGGTTTATAGCTTTAAAGGTGGATATTTTCCAGGTGAGGGGGGAGATTGTGGGTTAGTTTCTGGAGATTGTACTATTGTCGTGGAGTTTTCTCCTTTAGCAGTTGAGGTCTATAGTGATTTTATTCAGTTAAGTTATAAAGATGGATTAGTTGATGATACTAAACTTACTAATGAGCTTGAGATTGTTGGAGCAGGTGGAGAGGAAGGGATTTTAGAATTTGAAAACAGTGATCCTTCCTATGTATTTGCTGATACATCTTATCGGTATACAAGGTATAGTAGTTATTTTTATCTTCATCTAATAAATCCAGAGACAGCTGTCCCTGTTACTGTACCAAGTAGTGATAATTTTTCTCTTTCAGGTATTAATCAGGAAATCTTTCAATATTATAGATCGGGTTATTGTGATTTAATTCAAAATGTTCAAAGCAGTAAATGCTATGTCAGAACTAGATTTAGGCCTACTGAAGAATATGGAATAGGTATTAGAAATTCAATTTATACAGTGAAGTACGATACTGGTAAAAATATACGTGAAATTACAAAAGTCATGGAGGGAGTGGCATCTTCTAAAGCATATCTAACCATTGATTGGATAAGTGATTTTTCAAATGAAATTATCACTGGCCATAGCGGAATCTCGAGATATTTAACTGTTAGGCATTTTGGATCTGAAAATGCAGTAGGAGTAAGTTTTAGTTTAGCTGGAGATCTTGCTCCATTTACTTATGCAGTTAGCGGTCTGTTTCCTGGAGAGAATGGAAATTGTCCATCTGGTACTTTATCGCAAGCAGATGATTCTTGTCGTATGTATTTGACTTTTAATCCTACGATTGCAGGCTTGGTAAGTAAAAATGTTGAAGTAAATTATACTAGTGAAACGACTGATCCTCTTGATGATCAAAGTTATTCTCGGAGCATAAGAGGAACAGGAGTTAACCCTGCCAGCATGTCTGTTTCAAGTGCATATAGTGTAAGTAATACTTTAATTGGAAATACTTCAACAGGATATTTTAGAATTTTAAATGCTGATGGTAATTATTATAATTCTACAATTTCTGCAATTAGTATTTCAGCAGGAGTAGCTACATTTGAGTTTGTAAATTCAGGTTATGATGCTTGTACAATTGGAAGAGTGCTTGATGATGGAGAAGATTGTAGAGTATATGTAAGATTTAATTCACCAGGTGCAGGTACTTTTAGTGGTGAGGTTTCTATTTCATATGGAGATGGGGTTACTAGTCAATCCATATCCCTAGTCAGTATCGGTGCCACTGGATATATTCAGCCACAGATTGATTTTATTGATCCTTTAGGTGTTATTAGTTTTGGAGACATTGAACTTAATTCAAGTAGTCCAATATCTTTTTCACTGAAAAACAGTGGTTCCGATATTGCTTCCGGTTTAAACATTTCTTATCCTGAGTGGGTTGATGTTGTTACAGACAGCTGCAGTGGAAGTGATTTGGCCATAGCTCAAGAGTGTAGCGTGACTCTCTCATTTGAACCTAATATTGCTTATAAATTTAGTGGCAACGTTACTGTTAGTGGTGGAAATCTTCCAGCAAACAGTAGTAAATCAATTTATGGTAATGGAATTTATGATCCAGTTATAGGAGTTGGAGGAAAGCATACCTGTGCTACTAATATTTATGGAGAGTTTTTTTGTTGGGGATATAATAATAGTGGACAGCTAGGGCTTGAAAATAGTTTAGATGAAGATAGTCCAACCAGAGTAAACCATTTGAATGTTGACGATAAATATATTGTGGATATTTCTCTTGGAGCATTTCATAGTTGTGTAATATTTAATGATGGACAAGCTACCTGTTGGGGTAAGGCCATTGATGGCCAGCTAGGCTTAGGTGAGGTTGTCGAAAATATTGGAGATGGCGCTGGAGATATTTCAAATATTGCGACCATTAATTTTCCTCCAGAAAGATCAGTTGAAAGTATTGAGGCTGGATTTGCCCATACCTGTGCAATTTTGGATAATTTAGACCTGTATTGTTGGGGTGATAATGGTCAAGGGCAGTTGGGAGTTGGAAATCAGCTCTCTTATAATACTCCTCAATTGGTTTTGACAAATGTTTCAAAAGTATCATTAGATACGGCCCATACCTGCGCAATTATGGCAGATCAATCAATGAGGTGTTGGGGAAACAATGATCTTTTTGGACAGTTAGGTCTTGAACACTCTTCAGGAGTATTAAGTGCAAACCAAAGCGTAGATTTAGGATCAAGTTATGCTCAGGAACTCTCTCTTGGTGGCGCATTTAGTTGCGTTATTGACAGTGAAAACCGTGTTAAATGTTGGGGGCGAAATTTTGAACTTGGTAAAGTTGTTGGGGCAATAGGAACTTGTTGGGCCTCAAATATTGATGGAAGTGATTTTGTCTCTTGTTGGGATGAAGACGCTCAGGGGCCACTTTCTGGTTATGGGAATATGGCCGGGCAGATGGGAGATAATATAGAGAGTGTAGACATTGGAGTTGATTTTCTCGCTTCTCAAATAACAACAGGTGATGCGTTTAGTTGTGCTCTTGGAGTAGAGAGTGGTAGTGAAAAAATTAAGTGTTGGGGAGACAATTTAAAAGGTCAGATTTTAAAAGGTGCTACTGCTTCGATTGGAGGAGAGCACGATGATAAATGAGTAGAGCATACTTAAATCAATTATCGAGTACCAGGAGAAATATTTTCTATGGAAGCAGGGATAGAGCATACATGTGTGCTTTTTTCAGATCATTCAATTCGGTGTTGGGGAAATAACTCCTCAGGTCAATTAGGGATATCTTCAGAAATTAATACTATATTTGGCGATGATGAAAACGAAGATCAAGTTTCAAGCTCAGTCTTAATAAATCTTTAGACTATGTACGATACATTTTTTAATTGTTAATATTAGTTTGTGGAAGAATTAAAACATCAGATATTGATTACCTTATCATTTTATGAAGCATTGACTTTAGAGCAGATTATCATGCAATTTGACGAGGAAAAATTTATTGAACATTCAGATATAACTTTAGAAGATTTAAAATTTCAACTTAAGTTACTTTGCAAAGAGGGAACTTTAAAAGAAGTGAAAAAAAAGAAAGATAGGGCCTGGATAAGAATTTTTAAAAAACGATCTGTTTGGCATACACTCAAGGGGTATATTAAATTTTCTATTTTTCTATTTATAATAAGTTTTAATGTACACGGTAGGGTTATTCATGAGGTGGTATCTGGAGATACTCTTATGAATCTCTCTTATAAATATTATGGGACCCATCGTTGTTGGAAACAGATTTATAAAAATATGGAAAAGATAAAAACTGAGAAAATTGAAACTGGAATACTTTTAACAATTCCACATTATAGTAACTGCAGCAGTCGTAATATAAAATCCAAAATTGTTAACAGGTGGTGGCCTGTTTTAAAAACCAGAGCTCAAAAGAAGACAAAATATTCAATACAGTTGGGAGCATTTAAAAAGCTTAAAGATGCTAAGCACTTGCAGCTTATCTTAGTTTTGGAAGGTATCAAAACTAGGCTAGAGAGTGCCTATTTAAAGGATAAGGGAAAGTGGTATCGAGTCAGATTAGGCCAATTTTTATCATATAAAAGTGCTCAAAATTATCTACTTATTAACAATCTTAAGCTTTTTTCAAAAGGTGCATTTGTTGTTGGTTTGAAGTAAATCAAAATTACTTACGCTGTGATTTAGTCAAGAATTTCTGTTAAAAATTGTAAATTATTTTTTAATAAATTTGTCTGATTTCTATTAACAAATCAGATAAAAGGTGTAGTATCGGACTCGATTATTGAAATAATTTAAGGTTTAATATATTAATTATTCTAGAGCAGGGCCCTAGAATTTTTGGAGGTTTTTTTCATGACCACAACAAAAATGACAATGGATGGAAATAGTGCTGCGGCATATGTGTCCTATGCATTTACAGAGACTGCAGCAATTTACCCAATTACCCCTTCTTCTGATATGGCAGAGCATGTCGATGAATGGGCAGCTAATGGGAAGAAAAATGTTTTTGGACATGAAGTTAAGGTTGTAGAAATGCAATCTGAAGGTGGAGCTTCAGGAGCCATGCACGGGGCATTGCAAGCGGGGGCACTCTCTTCAACTTATACAGCATCACAAGGGCTTCTTTTGATGTTACCAAATATGTATAAAATGGCCGGTGAGCAGCTTCCAGGAGTTTTTCATGTCTCTGCGAGGCAAATTGCAACTCACGCACTTTCTATTTTTGGGGAACATTCAGATGTTTATGCAGCAAGACCAACTGGGGTTGCACTTTTAGCATCTGGAAGTGTTCAACAGGTTATGGATCTAGGGGCCGTTGCTCATTTGGCTGCCATAAAATCATCAATGCCTTTCTTACATTTTTTTGATGGATTTAGAACATCCCATGAAATTCAAAAAATTGATGCGCTTGATTACGGAGAATTAGAAAAACTAATTGATCAAAAAGCGCTTATGAAATTTAGGCATAATGCTCTTAATCCAGAAAATCCAGTAACCAGAGGTACTGCTCAAAATCCTGATATTTATTTTCAAGCAAGAGAGACAATTAATCATACCTATGACCAGCTTCCTGACACCGTTAATGATTATATGCAAGAGCTTAATAAACTTACCGGTTTAAATTATAAACCTTTTAATTATTTTGGCGCACCTGATGCTGAAAATGTTATTGTTGCAATGGGATCAGTAACTGAGACTATTAAGGAAACGGTAGATTATCTTGTAGATCATGGAGAAAAAGTAGGACTTATATGTGTTCATCTTTATAGACCATTTTCTCCAAAATATCTGCTAGATGTTTTGCCTTCGACAGTAAAAAAGATAGCAGTATTAGATAGGGCAAAAGAGCCAGGTTCTAATGGAGAGCCTCTGTATTTAGATATAAGAAATGTGCTTCTAGATAGGGAGAATCCTCCAGTAATTGTAGGTGGACGATATGGTCTTTCATCTAAAGATACAGGGCCTTCTCAGATTATTTCTGTTTACGAAAATCTTAAGCAAAATGAAGTTAAGAATAATTTCACAATTGGTATTGTGGATGATGTTAGTTTTACCTCTCTTCCTCTTGGGAAATTTGTTGATACCGTGCCAAAGGGAACTGTTGAATGTAAATTTTTTGGTTTGGGATCAGATGGAACAGTTGGCGCCAATAAAAACTCTATTAAAATAATTGGTGATAATACTGATATGTATGCGCAAGGATACTTTGCATATGATTCTAAAAAATCTGGAGGGTCTACCGTTTCTCATTTGAGATTTGGAACTTCTCCGATAAAATCAACTTATCTCGTAAACAATCCTCACTTTGTTTCCTGTTCTACTGCTGCATATCTAGGCTTGTATGACATGTTACGAGGAATTAAAAATGGAGGAACATTTTTATTAAATAGTATTTGGGATAAAGAAGAGGTTGTTGGTAAACTTCCAGATGAAGTTAAAAAGCAGCTGGCAGAAAACAGTGTCAAATTTTATATTATTAATGCAACTAAAATTGCAGATGATATTGGATTGGGTCGTCGTACTAATACTATTATGCAGTCAGCTTTTTTTAAATTATCGAAAGTAATTCCTTACGAACAAGCAGAAAACTTTATGAAAGATGCGATTGTAAAATCTTATCAATCGAAAGGTGAAACTATCGTTAAGATGAATAATGAAGCTGTTGATTTAGGGAGTCAGCAGTTGGTGCAAGTTGAGGTTCCAACTGAGTGGAAAAATATTGTTCTTGATGCGAAAAATTGTAGCTCAGTTGCGGGAATTACTGATAAGACTGAAAAAGGTCTTGCGGAGTTTTTAACTAACGTAGCTTCTCCAATGAATTGTCTTAATGGAGATGATCTTCCTGTTAGTGCTTTTGCAAAAGATCATATGGATGGAACATTTCCTAATGGATCTACGGCCCATGAAAAAAGGGGAATAGCCATAACTGTACCTGAGTGGATCAGTGAAAATTGTATTCAATGTAACCAGTGTGCTTATGTTTGTCCTCATGCGGCCATCAGGCCATTTTTACTTGATGAAAAAGAGCAAAATGCAGCTCCTACGTCAATGAAAACTATTAAGTCTGCAGGTAAGGGGATGGATGGTCTTAAGTATAGGATTCAAGTAACGCCGTTAGATTGTACTGGGTGTGGAATTTGTGCAAATGTTTGCCCATCAAAAGAAAAATCTCTAGTAATGAAACCACTAGAAGGTCAGATGGGAGAAGTCGAAAATTGGGACTATCTCGCAACAAGTGTCACTTATAAAGATAATATTGTAAAAAAGGGAACGGTTAAAGGGAGTCAATTTGCACAACCACTTTTTGAGTTCTCAGGAGCATGTTCTGGTTGTGGAGAGACACCATATATTAAAATTATTACTCAACTGTTTGGTGATAGAATGATGGTGGCCAATGCTACTGGTTGTTCATCCATTTATGGAGCTTCAGCCCCCTCTACTCCTTACTGTAAAAACTCTGAAGGGAAAGGTCCTGCTTGGGCAAACTCTCTTTTTGAAGATAATGCAGAGTACGGTGGAGGAATGGCAATTGGAGTTGAAAAAATAAGAGGTGATCTTGCTGAAAAACTGACTAAAAATCTTGAATCTGTATCCGCAGAGCTTAAAGATGGAATAACTAATTGGCTTGAAAATAAAGATTTAGGAGAGGAGTCGAAAGATGCTTCTGCAAAATTAGTTTCTCTTCTTGAAAAAGAGAAATCACAACTTTCAAAAGAGATTTTAGAATTTAAAAATTATTTGATTAAAAAATCCGTATGGATTATCGGTGGTGACGGCTGGGCATATGATATTGGATATGGTGGTCTTGATCATGTTGTTGCACTAGGCATTGATCTGAATATGTTGGTACTTGATACGGAAGTTTATTCGAATACTGGTGGCCAATCTTCTAAGGCATCAGTTACGGCATCTGTTGCAAAATTTGCAGCATCAGGGAAACCCATAAGAAAAAAAGATCTTGGTAGAATGTGTATGACTTATGGATATGTTTATGTTGCTCAGGTCGCAATGGGATCAAATCAGGCCCATTTTATGAAAGTTATTCAAGAGGCGGAAAGTTATCCGGGGCCGTCACTTATTATTGCTTATTCTCCATGTATTGCTCATGGAATAAAAGATGGAGGCCTTGCCAATACTATGCTTGAAGAGAAGCTTGCAGTTGAAAGTGGATACTGGCATCTTTTTAGATACAACCCACTGTTGGAAAATGAGGGCAAAAATCCATTTGTGTTGGATTCTAAGGCACCTAATTTCGAAAAGTTTGTCCCATTTATTGAAGGAGAGGTTAGGTTCTCTTCATTGAAAAAAAGTTTTCCTGAAAATGCGGAAAAACTATTTGCTCGATCTCTAGATGACGCTAAGTGGAGATATCATAACTATAGAAGGCTTGCTGAAATGGATTATAGCGAAAAATAGATAAAATTATACGCACAGTCATGACCCATCTTCACGGTGGGTCATTTTTTTAAATAAATTTTTCTTTTAATAATAAATAAAATCGCATAAGATATTTTTGATTAATTTCATAATTACAACTGCTCGATTCTTAAGGATTATTTATGATATTTGAAGGTTTAAAATTAACAGCTCTCGGAATGGGGGTTGTATTTGTTTTTCTTTGTTTGCTAGTAGTATTTATTAGTTTTGCTTCGGTACTTCTGAAGCCGTTAACAGAGAAAGAGATATTAGAAATGGAAAGAGAAGATGCCAGTTCAGGCCCTGACAAGGGTAAATTGGTGGCAGTAATCACGGCGGCCATTCAAGCGTATAGAAGCAATAAGATTTAACAAATATTTATAACAGTTAGTAATAAATTAAAAAAAGGAAGCGGAAAATGAAAAAAATTAGATTTATGGATACTTCTTTTAGAGACGGTTTTCAATCCTACTTTGGAGCGAGAGTTTTAACCAAAGATTTTATACCAGCAGTTGAAGCTGCCGCTGCAGCAGGAATTCAATATTTTGAAGCTGGTGGAGGTGCTAGATTTCAAAGTATACCTTTATATTGTGGAGAGTCCCCATTTGATATGATGGACGCTTTTAGAAAAGCTGCAGGTCCAGATGCTCACTTGCAAACATTAGCAAGAGGAATAAATGTAGTTGCTTTATCTCAGCAACCTAAAGATATGATTGAGCTTCATGCAAAAATGTTTAAAAAGCATGGGATGACTCATATTAGAAATTTTGATGCTTTAAATGATTATAGAAATCTAGAATATTCTGCAAAGTGTATTACGGATGCAGGTCTTCATCATCAAGTTTGTGTAACTTTGATGGAACTTCCACCAGGTTGTGAAGGGGCCCATGATGCTGCTTTTTATATTAAAACTTTAAAAGATATAATGGATTCAGGTCTTCCATTTGATTCAATCTGTTTTAAAGATGCATCAGGAACTTCTCATCCAAATAAAGTTTATGAAACAGTAAAACAAGCAAGAGCACTTGTTGGTAAAGATATGACTTTATGGATGCACTCACATGCGAGAGCAGGTGTTGGTGAGAGTCAATATAAAGCAGCAATCGAAGCAGGAATTGATGGTGTTTGTCTTT
>DAOVTR010000227.1 GCA_030633015.1 Bdellovibrionales bacterium | reverse complement strand
TCATAATTTCTTCCTTCTATAAGTATTATTTGACAATACTTGACGCGGTGATTCAGATCAATAAATATGTAAAATTTATAGAATATTGTCAGTATAACAAAACTTTTATTACTTAAATTTTAGAGTATAATAGCAACAATATGTATTTTGGAGATTTAATGTATCGACAGCGTAAAGTTTTTTTATTTACACTACTTTTGGTTTTAATCATAGTTGCTGGTTATATTTTAATTGTATCAAATTTAACATCTCAAATTCTTCTAATTTTAATTGTTGGAATTGTTTTCTTAATAATATTTATTTTTAACAAACAGATTAATCAGCTTAATAATAAATTACGCATTTTAAATAATTCGTGGAAATCAAAGTTAACAGTTAGGTATAAAGAATTTAAAAATATTAACTCAGAATTAGAACAAATTTTAAATACTTCATCTAATGGAATGAGACTTCTTGATAAAGATTTTAATATACTAAGGGTTAACAATGCGTTTGTGTCCCTTGCTGGATTTAAAGATAAAAGTGAGATAAATGGAAAGAAGTGTTATGAAGTTTTTCCAGGTAATGGCTGTGATACTGAAAATTGCCCTGTAGTAAGAGTTATAAAAACGAATAAACCTTTTAAGCTGGATGTCCAGAAAGAGAAAAAGGATGGTAAGGTTTTTCCATGCCAACTTTCGGCCACTCCATTTTTAAGTGCTGACGGAAAATTACTTGGAGTGGTTGAAGATATAAGAGATCTTTCAGAAAGTGCAGATGCAGAGAAAAAACTAATTTTGGCCAAAGAGCATTCTGATAGGGCCAATTATTCTAAAACGGTTTTTTTGGCAAATATGAGTCATGATATTAGAACACCCCTCAATACTCTTCTAGGAGCGGGGGAACTATTAGGTGAGTCAAACCTATCAGATGAGCAAAAATCCCAAGTTGATATGATTAACAAATCAGGTGAGATGCTTTTACAATTAGTTACTGATATTTTAGATATTTCTAAAATTGAGGCAGGAGAAGTAAAACTTGAGATTGGAAGTTTTAATTTTGAAGATCTGACGGAAAGTATTCTGCCAATCTTAGATCAAAAGATAAAAGAAAAAAAATTAAATATTGTTTCAGTAGTTGATCCTGAAATACCTGATTATCTTTTTGGTGATTCTAGTAAATTAACTCAAGTGATAGTTAATTTACTGGGAAATGCAATTAAGTTTACTGAAAAAGGGGGGGTATATTTTTTTGCAAAATTAGTAAATAAAACTAAAGAGGACGCTGAGGTTCATATCAGTATTAAAGATACTGGAATAGGAATATCCAAGAGTCATCAAGATATTATTTTTGAAAGTTTTAAACAGGCCGATAAGACAATTTCAAAAAACTTTGGTGGTACAGGACTTGGATTAGCTATTTGTAAGCAAATTGTTTCAATGATGAAAGGTAAGATTTGGGTTGAAAGTGTTGAAGGGCAAGGTAGTACTTTTCACTGTAGACTTCCTTTTAAAATTGATCCATCTAAATCAAGAAATCCGGAGCTTAATTTATACAATATTAACTCATTAGTTATTTGTGATGCCGAAATAAGTCAGGCCATAGCCCCGAGTTATCTTAAAAAACTCAAGTCAAATGTGAATCTTGTATCTAGCAGTTGCTTATTAGATAATGAGCTACTTTTTTCTACCAACTATGAAATAATAATTTTTAATTTAGACCATCTATCTCATAAGCTTGATGATGTTTTTAGTAGTATAGATAAATATAAAATTAATTCAAAAACACTTTTGATTATATCTTCTGACTTGAAAAATAAATTAACAGAAAATAGTAATTATAGAGAGTTTTTAAATAGAGTAGTTGCAATTGAAAAACCTGTTAGAAAATCTCATTTTATATATGGAGTTGCAAAGCTACTTAAAATGGAAATAGATAATAATTTAAATAGAAATAAAAATGAAAATACGAAAATTAAGGATGAATTATTGGATGGAGATTTATCCAATGAAAAAAGATTAAATATTTTAATTGCGGATGATTCTATTGATAATAAAAATTTACTTAAAATGTATTTAAAAAATGTTAACCATAAGATTGATTATGTTGATGATGGTAAACAAGCATATGATTTTTATATTTCCAATGATGGGAAATATGATTTGATATTAATGGATATGCAGATGCCGATTATGGATGGCTATGAAGCAACCAGAAAAATTAGAGATTGGGAGAAAGAAAAGGGCATTGAAAATAAACCCATAATTGCTCTTACTGCCTCAGTTTTAAAAGAGGAAATAAATATGGCCATGAATGCAGGATGTACTCTTCATTTTACAAAACCTTTTAAAAAAGAATCACTACTTAGCTTGTTAAAAAAAAGATTTTAAATTAATATTGATATCCGATCATCATTTCAAATAGTGATGCCCTAAGATATTGCAAACCAGTTGTTTGTTGATCAGAAAAATCTTCATTAATAAAACTAAAATTATATTTGTGATATTGTCCTGTCCATAAAAAAGATAGTTGCCAATTCTTTGATAAATTATATTTATAGCCTATTCCCAAGTCCATGGCCTCACTTGATGAAAGGTTATAGTCTGATAGATCAAATGCTAAATAATGATATTTAAAAAATATTTTGAAACTATTATTGTTATTTTCATTGAAGATTATATTTAATCCACCACTAATATTTATTGAAGTGTTAGATGTTGAAATAAAAGTATCTTGACCTGGGATTTGTTGATAGATAAAAGGTGTACTTATATAATAAAAACCAATTATAGGTTCAAGTTTTAGTTGCATTTTTTTTAGGTTATAGTCTAAATGCTCACTAATATAATTAAAATCTGCACCATACTGATCCCAAGAAAAATTCTCGTCACCTTTAATTGTATAATCTGTAGTGTTAATTCCACCAGGAGATTGATGTAAAAAAAGATTCAGGTTCCACTCTTTTCCAAACGGCATTTTTATTTTGCCATATATTGTGGAGTATCTATTTGATGAAAACCCAGACGGGGCTTGGCCTGTTGTGTATGAGTGTTTATAATTAAAATAACTAAGCCCTCCACCAATAATAAGTCCATGTTCAATTGTTCTTTCTTTTTTTGCTTTTTTAATTACCTCAGCTATTTTTTTCTTTTCAATTTCTAAAGTATTCTTGTCTTCAGGTGGGATGAACTTAACTTTATGAAGTAGCTCTAATTTATCCAAATGAATAAAAGCAATATATTTCTCTTTTTTTCCTTGTATATTTTTAAATGTGATTACAATTTTAAATCTATTTTGAGGAAGAGTTAGTCTGATATTAAAGTTTCCATTTTTATCTATAGCAACAGGTTTTTTACCCTTTAAAAAAAGCTTAATATCTTTTGAAATATATTTATTTTTCCAAAGCTTATTATAACGATCTGGAGTAGAAATCTGAATCATTTTATAAAGTAGAATTCTACTTCCAGGACTTGTGAATCCTTTTAAAGTTATTTGAATGTTTTTATCATCAATAATCTTTTTTTTTGGAGGATTCCATTGGACCGTTCCTTTTGGGATTATTTTATTTTTAATACTGTTTTTTTTACTTTTACTTTTACTTTTATCCTTATTAATTTCTTCATCTGTTAGTAGTTTTTCTGAAATTATTTTATCTTCATAGTCTTCATAAAATAGTTTTTTATTTTGACTTGTTTCAGATGCATTAATATTTATTGAAATTTGTAAAAAACTAATTAGTACAGCTATAGTACGAAATGCATTTTTAGGTTGTAAGGCCATGGTCTTTTTAAAATGGTTCATTGATTAATTGTACATCATAAATTGTAAGCATAAATAGATGGAAAACTTGCCTATCTGCCTAAAATTACGAGTTAATTTTGCATAATTCATTCAATTGCTTACTTTTGAAATTGTGCAGCGCGATGACAGTGCTATAATGAAATACATAAATGTTAATTTTTATTAAGAAATAGGCTCAACATGCCGAAAATATAAGTGATAACTTTTAAATGAGAAGGGTGAGTGTTTGGTAAGTTTTTTTTAATATTTTCAATAATATCCTTCTTCGGTTGCCAAGAGGAAAGTTTAGTTGTTGGTAAACGAAGTAATATGTCTATTACTATAGCTGGTAGTGG
>DAOVTR010000194.1 GCA_030633015.1 Bdellovibrionales bacterium | reverse complement strand
TAATATTTAATACTTTATTTATGTCTGGAGTTGCCAAAGTTTGAATTACTACCCGATCATACACATGCAATCCCTGCAACTGATAAACAATACAATCAAGAGTTGTAAACGCAATCCAAAAGATCTCGAACCCTATTAAAAAGAGGGTATCAAAGCGTGCTTTAATAAATATCCTAACGAGTTTAAATGGAAATATAACAATATGTTTGACCAGAAAAAATAGTAAAAAAGTATAACCAAAGAAATATAGATAATCGATTGGAGTCGTCTTTACTTGATTTACAAAAAACATTGATGGTAGAAAAAAGCTATAAATGATTAGCTGAATAAATGTACCAACGATTATAAATAAATTATTCCGCTTTAACTCTTGTTTCATTATTTCCTTGATATTTCTTTGGCAAGTTAACATTCTCTTCGAAAAACATTTTCCCTACTGTTTGAATATAAGATTTAGCATTATGAACCATTATTTTTTTCAACTCACTATCATCAATGACTTTATCAGAAGCTCTATAAGAATATTTATCAACTTGATATAAGTTCGTAGATTGAGATCGAAGATCCCATTCCAAAACATTTTGCCCTTGTCTCCAAAATGCCATATGACGGTTTCTAAAAAAAGCAAAACCATCATCGTTAGGCTTTTCCAAAAGATTTCTACCTAAAAAGGGGATAACTCCATCATACCCAATTAAACCCAAAAGAGTTGGTACAACATCGGCTTGCGAACCTACTGTTTTAATAATTTTATTCTCACTTAAAAGATATGGAGCATAAATTAGCAACGGTATATGAAAACGTTTAATAAATTTGTCCTTAGGATCAACACTCTCTCCGTGATCTGCAATAATAATAAATATTGTATTTTTAAAATACTCCTCTTTTCTAGCTTGTTCAAAAAACTTTCCAAGGGCCCAATCCATATAAGCATAGGTAGCATAAAATCCAGACTTCCCATTTTTAAGATACTCAGGATTTTCTTTTAAAAAATATGGTGGCACACTATAAGGCGCGTGGTTAACTGAAGTTAATGTTATGCTAAAAAATGGTTTTTTCTCGCTATGTTTTTGCTTAAAAAGCTGATTGGCCCGATCATAAACATCCTCATCACCTACACCCCACCTACTTTTATATTTCCACTTCTTATAGGTTCCCATATCTAAAATATTATCAACTCCTCCTTTCATGGCAAAACGATCCTTATCATCAAATTTTGCCTTATAACTATATACAAATGAAGTATCATATCCTCTATCTTTTAGTAGTGTTGCAATAGTATAAAAAGGAGTTGTGCCTGCTTTACGCGTTAGCATCCTATTTAAAACTGAAGGAAAAGAGGCAAGAAGACTTACAAAACCATGATGAGTTCGAGTGCCGTGGCCATATATGTTTGTAAAAAATAATCCTTTAGCTGCAAGCTTTTCAAAAAATGAATTTTGATCTCCAGAACCATTTGGATTTAAACTTTTTATATTTGTTGCTGACATCCCTTCCATAATCATCAAAACAACATTAGGAGTTTCTGTATTAATTACTGGTTGATAATTAACTTTACGAAGCATTGCTCCTCGAACATTTGGTATGAATTTCTCATTATTAGATTTAAGTAATTTTTTAAAATTTCCGACTGCATATTGGGATTTATAAGAATTATAAATCTTAGACTTTTTAGATCTGTTTTTTCTTATATGATTATAAGATGTAAAAAAAGAATACGGTGCATTAATTACAAATTGATTTAAAAGCTGCCCTTGAAACATTAATAATTTATAGCGATATAAGTGATGCTTAGTATATGCAAAAGAAAACAATAATAATAAAATAAAAGTAAATACTATAATCCATCTTGATTTAAATTTACTTCTTAAAAATCCAATTGGTCTTATAGTAATCTTCATCATAAAATACAAAACAAAAAAAGAGACAAACCATAACGGTATAATTATAAAAACAGGATATTTATCATATATCGTTTCAAGTATTGGAACGATATTGTCAAGCTGCTCTATTAAAAGAAGATTCATCCTAGAATCGTAAATAGTAAAATACGGAATATCGATACAAGTTAGTGTTGCAACAATAAAAACATATAAAGTTATTAAAAACCTTATCCACGACAAATTTTTTATTTTAATTGCACCAAGTAAAAAGATTAGATATAGAAGAAGCATTCCAGTAGCAAGCACAGTCGAATCATAAACAGTTCCAACAAAAAAAGACTTTACAATAATCACTGATTCAATTTGTTCAAAAAAAGCAATGTGAACCAAGAAAAAGACAATACGTAAAAAAGACATCAATAAAATTGAAAATAGAAACGCTTTGCAAAAACTTATTTCAGAAACTCTTTTGGAGTAACTCATCAAAATCCTTAAAAGCTATTTCATTTTTTGAAATAGCTTTTCCCAACTGTAAGCAGTCTCAATAATTAGTTTCAAATCATTATACTTGGGCTTCCAAGCTAAATATGATTTTATTTTATCTGCATTAGAAATTAAAATATCTGGATCACCTTTTCTTCTTGAACAATTTTCAACTTCAAAATTGTTTTTAGTCACCGTTTTAACCATCTCAATAACTTCGCTAACAGAAAATCCTTTTCCATATCCACAATTTAAAACATGAGATTTACTATTTTTCTTTAAATATTTCAAAGCATCCATATGTGCCTGGGCCAAATCAGTTACATGTATATAATCTCTAATACATGTTCCATCTGAAGTCTCATAATCAGTTCCAAATATTTCAAGCTTATTTCTTTTGCCTAAGGCCGCCTGAAGAGCAACTTTAATCAGGTGAGTTGCATTAGGCGTGCATTGACCTATTTTCCCTTCCGGATCAGCTCCAGCAACATTAAAATATCTAAGGGCAATATAATTAAAGTCTTCACTTGAGTTTGCAGCATCTTCTAGCATCCACTCTGTCATCAATTTTGATCTACCATATGGATTAATTGGATTAGTAGAATCTTCTTCGGTTACGCTTTTTCCTGTTCCGTATCCATAAACTGCAGCAGTCGAAGAAAATATAAAATTATTAACTTTGTATTTCAGACACATGGAAATAAGATTTAGAGAATTTTCTGTATTATTTTTATAATATTTTACGGGGTTTTCCACAGACTCAGGAACAACTATTGATCCGGCGAAATGTATAACTGCATCAAATCGGTTGTTTTGAAAAACTTCGTCCAGTTTTTCATGATCATTAAGATCAGCCTCTATTAATTTTCCACTTAAGATGGACTCTTTTCTTCCTGTACTTAAATTATCATAAATAACAAGATCACTTCCAACCTCACCCAAAAGTTTTACAACATGAGAACCGATGTAACCTGCACCACCAGTAATTAAAATTTTGCCATTCGTCATTTACTTTCTTCCTGATAAAATTTATTTTTTAAAATAAGGTAATTATGCATATTTTTAAATCGCTTAAATTCTTGATTATTACTAGTGTTAATATCAATAAAAGACTCATTTGCCATTATATAATACCGTGAATTCCAATAATAAAGATAAGCATATTCTCGTCTATTATCTAAAAACAAACTTTCACCAACATAATGATTTGCTACGTTTATATCAAGAAGATGTGCCAAGCTCGGCACTATATCAACTTGACTTGCAATTTTATGATCGACACCTTTAAGAATTTTGGTTTCGCTTGGAGAATAAATTAAAAAAGGAATAGAGCTTGTAAACTCACTTCTCTGCCTCCAGCTCATATTGGACGATCCTAAAATTTTACCATTATCCGCAGTAATAATAAAAATTGAATTTTCATACCAAGAATACTTACTTACTGCCTTAAAAAACTTTTCTAAGGCAATATCAACACTATGTAGGGAATTCAAATACCGATTGTATCCAATATTTTTTGTATATCTTTTACTTTGAATTGCTTTGGGTAGTTTATATGGTGAATGAGTATTAACACTCATAAATGTTGCCATAAAAGGCTGGTTAACTTGCTTTAATTTACGATCCATAAAAGATAATACTCGATGATCAAATAGCCCCCATGCATGATCATTTTTTATACCCAGCTCTTTTTTAATTTCGTCTCGACAATAAAGCTCATCAAAACCAATCAATGGTAAGAATGATGACTTACTATCAAACTCTTTATGAAACCCATTAAAAAAATAATTTCTATAAGAATGTTTTTTTAAAATTTCGGGAAGACACAAAAGATTATTGCCGTAGTATTTTCTCATAATTGAGCTTTTACCGTCCATCGCCCTTAAAGAATCATATACGGAACAAAAGATAGAGACCTGGCCTCCTGCGGTAAAATCACTGTTCGCTTTAAAGTTAGTATAAACCTTTGACTCTTTAGCGAGAGAACTTAAAAAAGGAGCATGATCTTTTTTGGATAAACTATTATCAAAAATATCTTTTGCACTAACCGACTCTAAAATAATAAATATAATATTAGGTTTATTCTTAAACGTTGATTCAAG
>DAOVTR010000112.1 GCA_030633015.1 Bdellovibrionales bacterium | reverse complement strand
TTTTCAAAAAAATAATCATATCTTTTTTTTATATTTACCGGGACATCTTGATAATTTCCGTTATCAATCTCACGATTGATATAATAATCAACAATAGACTTAAGCTCTTGAAGTCTATTTTGTTTTCAATAAAGAAAAAAATGAGAGGGCCTGAGTAAATTTGTATGTGCCCTTATATTTATTGAAATCCCACCTCTAAACTCAATGAGTGCTAATACCCTCTCTGTTTTAAAATTATTTTTATTAAAAATCTCACTAAAAAATAGGGCCGCAATTCCTTCATCAATTTCAGAATAACCACATCCATATGAAACACTAGGATCACCTGATTGATAAAATTTACAGTTATTTGATGTGGCCGGTGAAAGACATGTTGCTCCGGTGCCACAGCTGGAAACGTCCCACGTTTGTCCGTTATTTGAAATTGTACCATTCCAAACACTACGGCCATCTCCTGAAGTCTTTCCTTGCTTATTTGGATGTTGTATTTGTAAATAACGAGTTGCCATATATCTATTTTTTTTAATTGTATCTTTATCAAATTTTAAATTATTTATCTCATCATATTCATTTATAATGATCAGACTAAATGTTTCTAATATTTTATTTTCTAATAATTTATTTAATTTTTCAGGATGATTGATATCAATAATTCCCATCTCTTTTGCTAATTCAAAATTAAAAAAAGTGACTTTACCTTTAGGTCTCTGGCGAGCCTGGTAGTTTACGGCAGAACTAGGAGCCTTTTGTTGAATGGGATGAACACCGTCAATCAAATCAAACTTATAATATTTATTACTATCTTTTATTAAATTTTTTTTTGCTGTATTAGCCATATTTAATTTATCGGATAATTATCAAGTAGTTAAAATCTTGAAACTAAATAAAACAATACCAGAATATTTTTCTACTATTTTACTAATAACTGAGTATTATGATTGGTTTTTAAAAGAGTCCGATACTTAATAATTGAACTAAAATAGCCAAAAAAATAATAAAAACTACAAATAGGGCTGAAATTAGTAAAAATGGAGATATAACGGCCAAAATTGACTGACCGGTACTAAGTTTAAGATTGTATTTAATTCCTATAAAAAGATAAATAGGCCGTGCAAAAAATTTAAAAATACTACCAATAACTGGTAGTAATAAAAAAGCATTAGATGCAGCAGAGTAAGCGACAACTTGGTTTAATTTTTCATCAAGTGTTGGTTGATCGTTTTTAAATCCAAGAATACTGTAAAAAAACCTTAAAAAGACTACCCAAATTTTTAAAACAATATACTCCTTAATAGGAAACAAAATAACTGTAAATAAAAGAAATAAAATATTTATTCTATTTAGATTTATAGAATTCCTAGTAATAAACTCATTTGCAAAATCAACTTTATCCATTACTGCATCTGTAATCATCAAACTAAAATTTATTGTAAAAATGCTGTATAAGGCAGAAATAACAATAAAAAACCAACTTATGGAAATGATTTCTAAAAATGTTAAGGGTAGTATTTTAATATTAAATACTTTTTTAGAGGGACCTAAAAAAGGAGCTAAATTACTCTCTTGAATTGTTAAATTTCTATGGATTTTCGTTGGAAAAAATATAAAAATAAAATAATTTGAAATAATATCTTTAATCATTATTTTTTTTCTTCTTTAAAATAAAAAAATCAGATCTTTTGCTTTTTACAGGCAAGAGATCTCCTACTTCATAATGTAGTTTATATTGAAATGTCTTATTAATCAAAATTAACTCACCTTTGTTATAAACAACATGAATATGCATTTTTTCAAAACGAAGAGAAAAAATTTCATCTTTAAGTAAATTATAATCATTTGACGAATAAATGGTTGAATAATTAGCGCCTCTTTCCATAAAAAAGGAAAATAATTTTTTAAAAGATTTGATTTTGGGTATTGGATCATCCTGAATTACTCTTACTATATCAAATTCTTTACTAGCAGGTATTTTTAACTGATATCTAGTCTCATCTTTAAATTTTATTTCAAAGAAAATATCTGTTTTTCCCAAATTAGAATAAAGGGCAAAAATTCTCTTATCCCAAAAACTTTGATATTTTTTAAATAAAATCTTTGCCGAATTCTCTTCGAGCTCATATAAAACATCATCAAAATCAGTTATTAAAAAAAATCCATTTTTGCCTTTATAACTTGAATAAAGAAAAACATCCTGTGCATTATCAAACCCAATGTTAAATTCAAGTTTTAAAAGCAAGTTTTTTAATCCTATTTTGGAAAACTGAGTAGTAATATCAATTCCACGCAAAGACAGTAGTCTCATTCCAAAATCTTTTATGGCCTTTTTGTTATAGATCAACCCCTTAAATATATTAGGAGATGTTTGTAGTTTAGAAAAAGAGAGATCGAAACTTTTTTTCTCTTTAATATTATTAATTTTAACGTTATCCCATATCTGAAAAGTCGAATCTTTCTTTTGCGCTTTAAAAATATACATATCGTAAAAGAATTTATCATCTAATAAAAGTAGGGATTTAATGCGATCATATTTATTCGAAGAATTATGCCTATTTTTTTTACTATAGATTCCTTCCATCGGCCCAGAGTCATAGGCAATAATCCATTGTGAAGTATTTGCATTTTCTACTTCCATATAAAAAGATTCATCAAAATCAAGTTTATATCCCAAGTTGAATTTTATATTTGCATCATTAAAAATAAAAGTTACCGAAACAGTATCCTCGGGAAAATAAGATGCTATATTTTGCTTTTTAACCTCTTCATCTGTTAAATATCTTTTCACTTTAATCTTTGAAAGCAGAGCAAACACTTGATTAACTTTATAATCATCTACTAATACATGTTTATTTACAGTATAATATTTTTTTCGTCCTTTAATCAGCTCTGCGTTTTGAGTTTTAAACCCTTTTAATTCACCGAGATCTTTTGCATCAAAGATTAGTCCTTCTTGCTCAAGAACTTGTCTTCTATTTTTTCCACCAATTTCTTCAAAAAAATATATGAATATAATTAACAAGACTAAAATTATAAATAAAAAAACATTTCTCATAGGATTACAACTTTTGTCTCTTCTTATATAAATAAAAACTAAAACCAAATAACATTAACGGCGCAAATATAACTGAAAAATAAAAGATTACTCCAATTTGAGTTGAACCAATAAATATAGGATCTTCTTTTTTACGACTAACATTAAATGACTTTATTTTATTGTCATCAATCAACCAGGAAATAGTTTTTAAGAAAAACTTAAAATTATTAGTAAATTTTTTATAAGAGTTGATTATAAAACTAGAATTTCCAAAAGCTATTATTTTAGTTTTTTTCTCATTACCACCAGCTTGTTCCCATGAACCGACTACTGAAATAGGTCCTTTTCTATCTACATACTTATTAAAGGTAATTTTACCTGAAAAAATTTCTTTTGGATTTTTTTCCGCCCAACTTGACGGATAGCTCGATGTAAAAGCTAAGGCATTAAACTTCCCCTCAACTGAAGGAGTTTTTGATTTAGTAACTGATGATACCAGAGGAAAAAAAATATTACCTGTAAAATCATTAGTTATTATATGTTTTTTTGAATAATTCGTAATCAAAGGAACAGATCCTTTAGAGCCTGACACGAACGAATTTTGATCAACAACCAAATCATTAGGTAGATTAATCCCATATTTAGAGATTAACTTTCTCAATGCAGGTGTCAAATCTCTATCAGGATTTGGATCGAGAGCAACTAAAAGTTTCCCTCCACTTGCCAAATATTCACTTATTAAAAACAACTCTTTTTCTTGAAATACCAATTTGGGTCCCCAAATAATAAGTGCATTCAACTCCTGTGGAAGTCTGTTTTCAATTGCTAAATTAATAGGGACAACATTAATATTATTATCTTTAAATAGTGCCTTTACTGCAGATAGGCCTTGAGGGCCTTTATCCTCTAAGAGGATTTCATTATGGCCAATACTGTAGTATGCAACTGGATCATATTTTCTAGAAACTCTAATAAAAGCGTTTGTAATATCAAGCTCGCTAATATTTTCAATCCATTCTTTCTTTTGATTGTACTCAACAACAATTATATTTCCTTTAGTTATACGATATTTTTTTACTTCTATAGGATTAATCTCCATATCAATATATTTAATATCTATATCATTTTTATAAAAACGATATAGATCAAGCAGGTCTAAAATAGCTTTGGCATTCTTTTTTTGCGCAAAAACTTTCAAGTGAATTTTACCTTCAATCTGCTTTAGGCTTTGTATCGTCTCAATTGTCAATGAGTTAAATTGATTCCTTGAAAAATCAACATGTAGAGGATGCTTGAAAACTAAATAATTTAAAAGAGCTATAATGCAAAAAAATAACGCCACACTAATCAGGGCTGATGTTAATCCTTTAAACTGGGTTGAGTTATAATAGACCTTAAACTTATTGCGATCTACAATTATTAAAAACAGAGTTAGTGCAATTGTGAAGATGGAAACTGAAATATTTAAAACTAACTCTTCAGGAATTGAAATCCACAAACCTATGACTAAAAAATACAACACAATCGTTATGAAATAAATTAAATATCGAAGTATTCCATTCATCTATTACCAGTTCCTTGAATCTAAACTTCTTTCAGTCATAAATAAAAAAAACGTAACAAAAGTTATAAAATATATTAAATCATAACTTTTAATTACTCCTTTAATGAATCCTTCGAAATGAAATGAGACAGAAAAATATTGTAAGATTTGTGATACCATAAAATTATAAGAGACATTAGCAACTAGAACTAAGAGCGTTATCCCCATCAAAATGCAAAATGTTAAAAGGGCCGAAAACACCTGATTATTAGTTAGACTTGAACAAAATATTCCTACTGCCACAAAACACGAAACAGAAAGAATCAATCCCAAATATCCAGTAATTAATATACCCCAATCTTGATAGCCCGAAAGGACTAAAACAATTGGAAAAACAAGCGAAAACATAATCATAAACAGGCATGTAAATAGACTAGATAAAAATTTTCCTGCAATAATTTGAATATGACTCAGTTTAGATAACAGCAATAATTCAATAGTATTAAGTTTTTTCTCCTCCGCAAATGACTTCATGGTAATAAGAGGAACCAACAAAAGAAAAATAAAATTAATATTACCTAGAATTGGCATAACAACACTTGAAGTAATTGTAACATCTTCAACGGCCCTCGACGTGGCAAGATAATTAAAAAAAAGCCAACCTGTTAAAAGACAAAAAAGTCCAGTCAATACATATATCATTGGTGAGTTAAATTGCTCTTTTAACTCTTTTTGGGTCAAGCCTAATATTGCTCTCACTATTTTTCACCTTCAAGTGCAATTTTAAAAATATCTTCTAAATCCAATTTTTCCTCTTGGTAAAAAAGTAGTCCACATTTTTTTTGAATTAAAAATTCACTCAAACGAGACCTAATATCTTCTATTCCATCAAAAAGAAATTTTATACCATAGCCCACTTCTTCTTTAATCACTTCACACTCTAAAAGATTAAATTTTTGTTTTAACTCTGCTAATAATAAATCATTCCACCTTTGTACTTCAGCCCATATTACTTGATGTCTTCTAAACTTGGCATGTAAAGTATTAATTGGTCCACTTTGAATAATTTCACCTTCATTGATAATAGAGATATCACTACAGATTTTATTAGCTTCATGCAACTGATGAGTTGATAAGATAATTGTGTGATTTTCCCTAAGAGATATAATTAAATCTCTTATATCAACAATTGAGATCGGATCAAGACCTACCATAGGCTCATCTAAAATAATTATTTCTGGACGATAAATTATTGCCTGAGCAATACCGACTCTTTGCTTAAATCCTTTTGATAAATTATTAATTAAGCGTTTTTTACAGTCAGTTAATCCACACTGTTTTAGTGTTTCATCTAAATTTTTTTTAAGTTCACTTCCAGTACACCCATTTATCTTTCCAACAAAAAGAAGATATTTCTCCACAGTCATATTCTGATACAAAGGCAAAGATTCCGGTAAAA
>DAOVTR010000352.1 GCA_030633015.1 Bdellovibrionales bacterium | reverse complement strand
GTGGAAAAAGAAAAGTTTGGGACACTCCTGAAGATACTTTAGATCTACTTAACATACCCAAACTCATAAACTTTATAAATTATTTGAAACTGCCCATTACCCAAATAATTAAAGAGGATACTATCTTTTTTAAAAGATCAAAAAAAGAGTATGCCCCCTACCCGTCTTTCAAAACTTTAAAACATAATATCAAAATTTCAATTGATCCCACAACACACAAATTCACACTTAAGGATACTTTGGGCTTTGGTCAAAGGCCAAAGCAGTTAACAATTACCTCTTTGGCAGAAAATATAAAAATATCGATAGGAGATGATGAGATCTCTTTCCAAGAAGAGAGATCTCTTAATAAAACTATTCTCTCACCTAATTATCCAAGATCTTCTGCTCAAATGACCATCTCATATGATGTTACTTCATATGACTCCAACGATGGAGCCGGAGATAATCATTATGGTGGTAATTATGAAAACCCAATTGTAATAGGTGAAAGTGGTATTTATCTATCCCCTAGTGGATACTGGTATCCAACGGCACATAATCTAGGAGATAAATTCCAAGTGGAAGTTACTCTACCTACTGGTTGGACTTCCATAACATCAGGTTATAAAAATAAGATATCATCAACCACTAGTAAAGTTACTGAGAGTTGGATAATAGAGAACCCTTCAGAAGCAATTCATATTATTGCAGGCCTTTATGATTTTAAAGAGATCTATTACAAAGGAGTAAAACTTCAAACCTACTTCCATCCAGAAATTGCTAGTCACTCTCCTAATTATTTTGAAAAACTAAAAGGTTATATTGATATCTACTTGCAACGTTATGGTAACTACCCTTTTGTAAAATTTGCTGTTGTATCCAACTTTTTTTCAACTGGGTATGGAATGGCGTCATACACATTATTAGATAAAAATATTATTCCATATACTTTCATCACTGAAGTTTCTCTTGGACATGAGCTAACTCATAACTATTGGGGGAACTCTGTATACGTTGACTGGGACAAGGGCAACTGGTGTGAAGGACTAACTACCTACGAAGCTGACTATCACTACTCGGCCCTAAAAGGCCCTAAAGATGCAAAAAATTATCGATTAAAAATCCTTAGAGATTATCAAAATCTAGTAAATCTTGAAAATGTATTTCCCCTTTACAAATTTAGAAGTAGATTCTCTGCACCCTCAAGAGCAATTGGATATGGAAAGGCCATGATGTTTTTCCATATGTTAAATGAGATGATAGGTGAGCAAGCCTTTGTCGATGGACTTAGATCTATTATAGATTTTCAAAGTTATAAAATGTTAAATTATAACGATTTAAAAACTCACTTCCAAAAATATACGTCGGAGAATTTAAATATCTTTTTTGACCAATGGATTAATCAAACTGATATTGCTGATCTGCAATTAGATGATGTGACCATTACTGGTACCAACGCTATTTATACAATTACTCAAAAGACCCAAAGTCCCTATTTTTTAAAAGTCCCTATTAGAGTTTATTATGAGAATGGTCAGACTGTAGATACCATTGTCACCTTAACCAACCTAAACAGAACTATCAAATTTTCAGGAAAAAACAACATAAGCAAAATAGCACTCGATCCTGACTTTCATCTAATGAGAACTTTAAAAGAGAGTGAAAATCCTGCGACTCTATTTATGTTTTATGGAAAAACTCAAAAAGATTTTTATTCACTTTTAAGTAGTAATCCTGAAATAGAAAAAGGATTAAATGAAGTCATCCAATCTCTTCCCGAAAGTACAAAAGATCAAGTGGTTCAAAATATTTCATTAAGTGATCTTGAAAAAAGAGTTAACGACTCCAACCTTCCATCACTAATATATTTAAGCTCTAAACAACTACAAACTGAACAAATCAAAAAGCTTTTATCTTTTGAACAACGAATTAAGATCACCAATAACGGACTTGAAATAAACAATGACACAGCGAAATTCAGTCTAAACTCTAAAGATAATTTTATTGTATTAAATATTAAAATTAAAAGAAATCCTGTTTTAATAATTATTTCACCTAAAGGAATAACTCCTAAAATGTCCAATATTGGCAGAAAACTTGCTCATTATGGGAAATATAGTTTTTTAGAATTTGCACAAAATGGATCAAAGATTATTGCTCAAACATGGGAAATAGAATAAATCATAAATTAAAAAGGTAGAAATTTCTTTCCCCAACCTAGAACGACCTTTTCTACTTTTTTATACTCTTTTTTCACCTGTTTTTCGGCACGGGTATACTCTTTTTTAACTTTTCCCCACAGCTTAAATCCCATGGTCTTAAACTTCTCAATCTTAGTACTTTTTACAATCTTTTTATTAGACTTAGTAGGTGGCACGACTTTTTCATTGGAACTTATCAGCTTATCAGTTTTCGTAATCTCGACTTTATTATCTTGTTTTGCAATGGCCTTAATGCTTTTTGGCTCAACTACTTTTTGCTTAGAAGCCGCAGGCGTTGCTACCATTATTTTTGAAAAATTGTTCTCTGGCCCAGGGGTGAACATATTGCCAACATTGTTCTCCCCTCCAAAAATTAATAACTGTTGAGCAGTATTATTACCATTTTGAGATGAAACAAGAGGAGTACCTGTTCTATAAATCAGAGAATCTACATCTTTTAACAGTTTACTAATCTCTTGTTGATTATTTACGACCTCCTTAGGTCTAACAAATAGCAAAGGAGCTGGGGCCATTTTTGACGTCCCTTCAACTACTTTTTTCTTAGATGGCGCAGGCGTTGCTACCATTATTTTTGAAAAATTGTTCTCTGGCCCAGAGTTGAAAATATTGCCAACTT
>DAOVTR010000185.1 GCA_030633015.1 Bdellovibrionales bacterium | reverse complement strand
TTGCAGATATAATCAGAGAAAAGATTAATAACTATCCCATTGAGCTTGTTAGCTTTCAAACTATTACAAAAGATTCAAATGCCAAAGATTCAATCCAAGAATATATAAGTGAGATGCCTACTATAATGGAGCTATTTAAAAGCTATTACTCCTCTATTTTTAGCACCGATCAAATCCCGAAAGATATTTCCAAACAATTTTTAGAACTTATAAATGAAACAAATGATAATCAAAATGAGCACAACACTCCATGCGCATTAACAAAGGAGAAACTTGAAACTGCAAAAAATAATTCTTGAAAATATTACTTCCCTAAAAGGAAGGCATATTATTGATTTTGATAAAATTGATCAACTTGATTCTATTTTTGCAATTACTGGCGCAACAGGCGCAGGAAAATCATCTATTTTACAAGCAGTCACTCTTGCCCTTTATGGAAGAACATATAAAAGTAACTTAACCCAACCTGAATTTATAACTCTAGGATCAGATTTTGGACAAATAGAACTTCATTTTAATATTTTACAAAACAATTACTATATTTTTTGGAATTGCAGAATAGCAAAAAGCAATGGATTACCTCTTAAAAAACCTCAGATTGAAAAAAGAATATATAAAAATGACATTCTCTGCAATGAACCTATTGAAGATATCCTCCAACTAACTTTTGACCAGTTTTGTAAAACAACAATATTAAATCAAGGACAATTTGCTAATTTTGTTACCAGTACATTCACAAAAAGAAAAGAAATCATAGAAAAGTTATATCCAGGTATCGATTTGCTTCCCTTAAGTGCTCTTTTAAAATCCAAAATTAAAAACTTAAATAACGACCTCACTCTTTTATCAAGTCAGCTAGAGAATTTGTCCCCTTACTCTTCTGAACAAATCATTGGAATGAAAAAAGAACTAAAGGATTTAGAACTGCTTCAAAAAGAATATAGAACCAACGAACTTCTTATTACTGAAATAAACGTAAATTATTCAAACTTCAATAATGCACTAAATAAGTACATTGAAACTGATCTGAAAATACCAAAGCATAAAGATAATTTTGAAAACATCACTCTTGAGCTGAAAAAACAAAGTAATAATTTAAATAAGACAAATGATGATTTTAAAAACGCAAAAGACACTCTTAATACCCAAAGTCCAAAGTTGCTCGAGGCAATTGCTTTACAACAAAACATACAAAATCAAAAACAAAACATATTTCTACTTAATCATAAAGCTGATGAAACAAAACTTAAAATAAAAAACAATGAACAGAGACAACACACAATACAAAACCATATAAAAGAAACTCAAAAGGAAATCGCTCTAAACGAAAACGTTGATCTATTGCCTGGACTTAAAATAAAGGAAATCGACAAGATACTTATACTAACTAAAGACTTCTTAAACTTACAACAAATACGGCAAACGATTAAAGTACAGGTCTGCGAGCAAGAAATAAAAAATAAAGAAACATCTTCAACTTTAATAAAAACAAAAAAACATTTAAAAGAAATTGAGATATCTCTTAATATTAACGATATAAACGATATTGATAAAACATTAAAAACAAACTTATTATCTTTTGAAACACAACTAAAAACAATTGAGCAACAATATGATAATCTAAACGTTTTGTTTAACAACGTTCAGCTTACAATAGATACCCTCACTAAAATCTATAATAAAAACCAATCCAGTAATACCTCTGATGGTATTACTGTTAATATTTCAGATATTAAACAAACACTAAAAAACATACAACTACCAATGGCCGCTAATATATGTCATGATCACAGTATTAAAAATAAAAAATGCATTGTATGTAGCAATCCCATGTCAGCAGACACAAATGCTCCTTATCCCATGAATGATGTACTTGCTAAACTCAATCACACATCCGCAACATTAGAAAATAAAATAAGTACCGCTAAAAATAAAAAAGTAAACCAACAACAAAAAATAACAACTTTCCAAACTCAATTAGAAAAAAGAACATCAATAAATATAGAGGTAAAAGATCTAACAACCTCCTATAACTATGAATTAGGTCAATTAGCTCAAAAAACAAAAGATCTTAAAATCACCGATTTTAAGTTAAATGATCTTCAAAATAAAATAAATGAAATATATAAAACAGTCCCATCGAATGGATTACTTACTGATCTACAACAAAAAAAAGAAACCATATATCAGATCGAAACACTAAAAAACAAACTCTCTCTTTATTATGAGCAGATAAAATCGAGTAAGAAAGAAAACAGTTTACTTACAGATGATATCAAGTCACTCAACACTCAAAAATTGGAAATGGAAAGTAACATAAACCTGGACAGTAAAACCCTATTTTCAATATCACAACACTCTGATCCAAAAGAGTTACTTGCAAAACTCAAATCAAATTTTGACCAACTTAATTCAAGGTTAAATAATCTTAAAAATCATTGCCATAAGATTGAAATTGATAAAAACAGTATATACTCACAATTGGTTTCACTGGATGACCAAAAGGATGCACTAATTAAAGAATTCACATATGAATTATTAGCAGCACAAAAAAAGACTAATAAGTTTATTGACAGTAAAAACAGTTCAAACGATCTTTCTTATGATTATAGAATATTTGAAAAGATATTATCAATTGAACCAAACATTTCAAACCCATCAATACTTGAAACGACTGATATTTTAAAGGAAGTTAGTAAGAATTTAATTAATATTATTAACAATATTAAGGAGACCTTAGAAAACTTAATATTAAAAAAATCTGATATTCTTGCAAAAATTAATTTTTCAAATAACTTACAGCAACAAAAACGAGCCATCATCGATGACATTACACTTTATAAAAACGAGCTTGAAAAACTAAATAATCTTGATGTTCTAATAGGAAAGGATGGATTTAGAAATTACGTTTTAAGTTTTATTGAACAACTTTTAATAAAACAAACAAACACCGAACTTAATTACTTGTGTGACGGTAGGTATAGCCTAGTTCAAGAAATAAAAAACAACTCTTCTGAACTTTTTATTTATGACCTACTAAATGATGGACTTAAAAGAAAAATATCTACATTATCGGGCGGTGAAACATTTTTACTAAGTCTAGCAATGGCCCTCTCTTTAGCCGAGCTTACAAGAGGAAATGCCATATTAGATAGTTTTTTTATTGATGAAGGATTTGGAAATTTAGACAATGACTCACTTGATGAAGCATACTATATTCTATCTAATCTAAGATCTCGTGGGAAACAGATCGGTATTATTTCACATATTGAAACCTTGACAAGTAAAATCCCTGTCAATATTCAAGTTTTAAAAGGAGAAACAGGTGACGCAAAAATTAAGATCCATTATAATTAATTTAATCATTTTATTTATATATGTTAGCTGCAATTCAAAAGGAACAATTAAGCAGATAGATCCACTGATTGCTTTTGGACAACTTAAAAATGATTTTATTATTATAGTTGATGTTAGAAATGGTAATATTACTGAAAAAGTATTAAATGCAAAATTGCTTAGTCAAAATGATATTTTAAATAGTACAACTTTATATAAAAACTTCATTAAGAATAATAAAGGATATGATAGCTTTGCAATATATGGAAATAAAGATTCTAACTATACAAAAATATCTGAAATTTTAAATAATGAAGGTAAAAACATACTTTTAATAGGCCCATTAAAAAAATGGAAAGATGCCCATCTCCCTACAACAAAAAACTAAAACTCTGCATTTTTAGGTGTTCTTGGAAAAGGAATAACATCCCTAATATTGCTCATTCCTGTTATATACATTACTGCTCTCTCAAATCCTAAACCAAATCCAGAATGCGGAACTGATCCAAAACGCCTTAAATCTAAATACCATTCATAATCTTCAGAGTTCATTTTCAACTCTTTTAATCTATCGGTAATTTTATCAATATTCTCTTCTCTTTGTGATCCGCCAATAATCTCTCCAACTCCTGGAACCAAAACATCCATTGCTCTAACAGTTTTATTATCATCATTTTGCTTCATATAAAAGGCCTTACAACCTTTGGGATAATCTGTCACAATTACTGGGCTTTTAAAATGTCTTTCAGTCAGAAAACGCTCATGTTCAGTTTGTAACTCTGCTCCCCACGATGTTTCAAACTCAAATTTTTCTTCAGATTCGTTTAAAATTTTTATAGCATCAGAATAAGTTATTTTTATAAAACTTGAATCTCTAACATGCCTTAATGTATCGAGATGTCCTTTTTTATCTTCAATATACAGATCTGCTAAAAACTCTAAATCTTGAAGATTATTTTCTAAAGCATAGCTTATAAGAAATTGAATATAATCACTTGCAAGATCAGCTGTCTCGTCAAGATCTGCAAATGCAATTTCTGGCTCAACCATCCAAAACTCAGCAAGATGTCTTGGAGTATTAGAATTTTCAGATCTAAACGTTGGACCAAATGTATAAACAGCTCCCATTCCTAGTGCAAAACATTCTGCTTCTAGCTGTCCTGTGACAGCAAGTGAAGTTTCCTTTCCAAAATAATCTTTTGAAAAATCAATCTCCTCTTTATCATTC
>DAOVTR010000389.1 GCA_030633015.1 Bdellovibrionales bacterium | reverse complement strand
GAGAAAATTATTGGATAATTTCTTGATTTTGTTGACTTTTGTACTTGCGTCAAATTTTTATGCGGGTTAAAATATAATAAACAGGATGTTAATTAAAAAAACAGGAAGTTTTTTTGGAATTTACTCTAAATAGACACTCATCAACTACAGAAAGTAGTAAGCTGCAAAAAGCGATTGAAAGAAATCGTGAAAAACAGGCTCAAAGAAATAGAATAACACCAAATTCATCACTTTCTTCAAGAGGAAGTTTAGCATCTAAATTATCTAAATCTGACAGATCTCGACCTAGTTCAACTCCAAGACAAAGTATGCATGGATCATCGGCCATGCATAGACAATCAGCGACCTTGCAGTCAAGAAACATGGCAAGGAAAACTGTAGAAACTGGAGCAGAAAGTAGATTTGGAACAAAATTAAGAACGCCTCAAAGAAAAACACCATCTAATATAAATTATGCAACTCCAAGAACGGCAAGTCAGTTTTCTAAAAGAGTAGCTCCTGTAAGACCATTAGTTACAACGAGTAAAATTAAAACTAAATTTATTAATTTAGTAGTTTATCTCGGATGGGCTTTTTGTTTTTTCTTATTATTTAGACTTGTTTTAGCTGACAGAGGAGTTTGGGATTATTATCATAGATACGGTCGTTTTCAAGCGAAAGAGCAATCCATGGAGTTTGTTAAAAAAAATAATTTAAAACTTCAAAAGGAAATTAGCTTAATTAAAGATAATTCTTCTTATCAAAAAAAACTTGTAAGAGATAATCTGGGGTTTATTTCAAGGGTCGAATATTTAGTCTTATTTCCTCAAGGGAATGCTTCGAAGACCAATTAAGTTTATCACCAATTTTTATTTTTTTTCCAAATGGAGAGTCTGATCTTATTTCAATTACATATCTTGCAAAGTATGGCTTTGTTTTTTCAATAAGTGGTGGACTGCTTTTGGAAGGATGGGCCTTTAGTTTTCTCTCTAGAGCAATGATTTTAAAATTTTTATCAAGAAATATAATATCTAAATTCATGTAGGTATTTGGCATCCAGAATTGTCGATTGCCATCTTTTGAATAAAAAAATAAAACAGCATTTTTTTTTGAGAAGTCCTTTGGTTTTATACCGCTTAGTCCTTTTGTTTTTTCTTCATTAGAATACAGTACATAAGTTTGCAATTTTTCAGATTTATTAAAATAAATCTCTCCTTTTCGATATTTAAAATATATATCTGCTTTGTTTTGATATAGAGAAAATGAGCTAAAGCATAAAAGTTGAAATATTATAAAAAATTTGGTGAGAATTGGTATTAATTGAGATATATTTGGTCTCATAAATCTTAGATTATACTATAAATGGAGTAAATTCAATGACACTGATTTCAGAGGGGATGATTAGAACTAATACGTGTGGAGAGTTAACTTCAGAAGATGTGGGTAAAAAAGTTATCTTGGCCGGATGGATTAATAAATATCGAGATCTTGGAGGTTTATATTTTATAGATTTAAGAGATAAATATGGAATAACTCAACTGTCATATTCGAATTATTCAGGAACAAGTGAAGATTTAAAGCTCTTGTCTTTAGAGTCTGTAATAATGGTGGAAGGTACAGTTGGAAATAGACCTAAAGAGGCCATAAATACTAAAATGTTAACTGGTCAAATAGAAGTGCAAGTTTCAAAAATGAATATATTGTCAATTGCAGATAAGGATAATATACCATTTTTGCCTCATGGTAGTGTCGGAGCAACGGAGGATTTGGCATTAAAATATCGATATTTAGATCTTAGAACAAATAAGCTGCAAAAAATTTTAAAACTCCGTTCTGATACTGTAAATATTGTAAGGCAGTGTTTAACTGATGAGATGTTTGTTGAAATTGAAACACCTATTTTATATAAATCAACTCCGGAAGGAGCGAGGGATTACATTGTACCGAGTAGAATTTCAAAAGGAAAGGTATACGCTTTGCCACAATCTCCTCAAACATTAAAGCAACTTTTAATGATTGGTGGAACAGATCGTTATTTTCAAATAGCTCGTTGTTTTAGAGATGAAGATTTAAGAGCAGATAGGCAACCAGAGTTTAGTCAGATAGATATTGAAGCATCCTTTGTAACTCAAACTTATTTAAAAAAATTAGTTGAAAAAATAATTATAAAAACTTTTTCTTTTGAAAATAATTTTGAAATACCAGTTATTAGTTATAAAAAAGCAATGGATTTATATGGAACAGATAAACCTGACATTAGATTTGATTTAAAACATATTGATGTTACATCTGTATTTGCAAAAAGTGATTTTTCGACATTTAAAAGTTTAGCTGACAGCCAAGGTCTAATTAAGGCAATTTTTATCAATAAGGATCAAGGTAGTTTTTCTCGCAAAATAATTGATTCTTTAAAAGATGTCATTTCTCCATTTGGTGGTATGGGAGTTGCATGGTTTAAAGTAGATAATAAAAAATGTTCAGGAGGTATATCTAAGTTTATTTCTTCAACAATGTTAGAAGAACTTACGAAATATTCTGATGATCAAAAAGACGGT
>DAOVTR010000283.1 GCA_030633015.1 Bdellovibrionales bacterium | reverse complement strand
CTTTTCATCTTCTTGAAAGTTTTTTAAATAATAAAGTAAATCTTGCGGAGTAAACGGTTTATTTACAACCCCAATTGCTCCCATATCAAGTAAATTTTGACTTCTTCCATCGTTTGCAAGGCTGGTAATAAAAACTACTGGAATATCTTTAAACTGTTCCATGTTTTTTAAATTTCTAATGAAAGTAAAACCAGACATCACTGGCATATTTACATCTGAAAAAATCAAATCGACAGTATTGACCTCTAAGGCCTTGATGGCCTCTTCACCGTTTGAAGCTTCAATAATCTCTAACTCCTCTTGAGTTATAATTTTAAGAGATTTTATTATAAACATTCTTGTAACTGCCGAATCATCAACAACCATAAGTTTCATCATAACCTCCAGACTTCTCCATTTGAAGAAGAGATTTCTATATGTCCATTTTTAACTAAAATATTTACAGTTCTACTAAAGTTGTCCCCTAAGTCTTCAGCTGTAATCAGCAGGTTCCTACTCCACAGAATTTTTTTTATTTCTGTTATATTTCTCTGACCGATGGCAAATTTATCATTATCGTCTATCACCATTGCCCCACCAGCTAGTTTAACAATTGTTCCCAGACCTACTCTTGCACCAATAGATTTCATCTCACCAACAAGATAATCGATACCAGTATCTGCAAAATAACCTGGTAACTCTTTTGCTTTTTTAAGATTAATTGATGAATCGGGCAATGCAATATGGACCATGCCAGCACTACGAGTTTTAGGATCCAATATAATTACTGCAACACATGATCCTAGAGCATAGGTCTTAATCTCGTCTTCAGAATCATTTGAGACGACACAATCTCCAATACCTACTATTTTTTTTCCCATTTACTCCTCAATATTACATATATTAGTATATGTAATTTTGAAAAAAATACAACAAGACTTATCTTTTTTTATAAACGGCAGGAATTATAAACTCTAATGATGGATAGTCCTTTCCGATTGTTTCAGAGTGACCTATAAACAGGTAGCCTCCTGGAACCAAGAGTGAATCTAGCCTCTTTACCAGTTCCATTTTTGTTTTATGATCAAAATAAATCATAACATTTCTACAAAAAATAACATGAAATTTTTGTTTAAATGGCGGCTCTTTTGTCATTAAATTATATCGTCTAAAAAGAACATCTTTTTTAATTTTATCTTCAATAACAAGCATATCTTTTTGATACTTTCTAAAATAACTATTAACCAAATGAGGGGGCAAGCTCTTAGTTGATTCTTCTGAATACACTCCTTTCATTGCTGTTTCTAATACTGTTGTAGAAATATCTGTCGCTAAAACTCCTGCATTATACTTTTTATATTCAAATTGAAAATAATCCATCATCAGCATAACAAGCGTATATGGCTCCTCTCCTGATGAAGATGCGGCACACCAAATTCTAATATCATCAATATTATTCAGCTGAAATTTATTTTTAAGTTCAGGTAATACAACCTCTGAAAAAAAATGAAAATGTTTTTCTTCCCTATAGAAATATGTATAGTTCGTAGAGATTGCAGTAACAAGTTCACTTAATGCAAGGCCCGTTTTATCTTTAATAACATGCGTATAATATTTACTAAAACTATCTATTTTTAACTTTCTTAAAGGTTTTTGTAATCTCGAAAGAAAAAGAGGTTTCTTTGCTTCTGTAAGATTAATTCCTACTCTTTCATAGATTAACTTACTAAACTTCTGAAATTCAGAATCTTTGAGAGGAACTGATCTTTTTATTATTATTCCCCATATTAAATTATTAATATATAATTATATTACGATTCAACTACTTCTATCAATTTTTCAAAATCATCTTCGTATAGAAGTTTTTCTAACTCTAAAAGAATTGTTACTTTTTCTTCAACTCTGGCCATTCCTAAAACAAATCTTTTTTTAGAGTCTTGGCTTATATTAGGTGGTCTTTGCATTTCTTCATCTTTGATCTCAACAACTTCTGAAACACTGTCGACAATTAAACCTATCTCTAGATCATTAATCTGAACAACAATAATACACGTTCCTGCATCATATTCTTTTTCTTCCATTGTAAATCTAAGTCTAACATCCATAACAGGCAGAACTTTACCACGAAGATTTATTACTCCTTTAATATAATGTTCCATGTTAGGAATTGGAGTGATTGGGACCATCTCAATAATTTCCATTATTTGAGCTATACCAATCCCATATTGTTCATCACCAATATCAAAAGCTAAAAATTGATTATCAATATTGTCAATATCATCATCGTCGTCATCATCATCATCTTCATAACTATCATAACCAGATGAATTACTATTTTCAATATTCATAAAAACCCCTTTAAAAACAAATAAATTTATACTTATTATTATATACAACTAAATCTTGATATCAATGTTTGACTATATGGGAAACGATAACCGGACTATTTTGTTCTACTATCTCGAAATTTAAATAGAATTGTTTTTTAAAATTATTTTGCACTCTTCTTTCATCAGTTTTTCATCATCTTTACAATAGGGGCAACTTGCACTTGCATCATCAAAGATCTTACCAACTCCTCCACAAGATCCTTGGAGGCGCTTATTACTTATAATTACACCTAATCCCATCAAGATAATAAAGAGAGAGAAAAAACCTAAAGACGCTAAAAAGTATTGCATAATTATCTCACAAATATTTTTTTAAAGGCCATTGATTGCTTAACTATAAATACACCTTTCTTCTCAAAAATGAAATAGGCTGGTATATTATTTATATTAACAAATTCTAATCCTCTAATATGTCCTCGCACCATTAAAGAAGTAGCAAGGGCGTCAGCATCCATACAGCTCTCCTTTGATAAAACTGTTACACTGGCCAATGTATGCCCCACAGGTCGACCTGTTTGGGGGTTAATAGTGTGGGAGTAATGCTTTCCATCTTCCGTAAAATAATTTCTATAATTACCAGATGTGGCCATTGAATAATCAGTTATTTCCAATAATTTACTAGAAGCTTTAGAGCTTGGTGCCTCAATTGCAATCTTCCATAATTTCCCCTGTTTCTTACCTGAAATCTTAATTTCTCCACCTACTTCAACCATATAATCTTTTATCTTCAATTTCTCTAAAACCATCGCTACATAATCTACTCCAAAACCTTTAGCAATGGCCGATAGATCCAGATATAAATCATTAATATCCTTTTTTAAAAAATATTTTTTATTTTCAGATTTCAGGTGAAATTTATTATATCCAACCTTCTTCTTGGCCCTCTATATTTTCATATTATCAGGCTTTTTACGTTTTCCGATTGGACCAAAACCCCAAAGATTAACCACCGGCCCTACTGTAACATCAAAACTTCCTTTAGTTTTTTTAGAAATCTCTTTTGCTTTTTTTAAAACATCAAATAAATTCTTAGAAATTACAATCCATTCAAGACTT
>DAOVTR010000103.1 GCA_030633015.1 Bdellovibrionales bacterium | reverse complement strand
GTCTGAATGAAGAAAATATTCAATTAAAGAAAAATTTAGCGAAAGTTGATGAATTACAGGCCGATATAGATAAATTGAAGATGGTAGAAAGAAAAATTAAATCTTCACTATCCGGATATGTCACGATAGTAAAACAGAATGAGGGGGGGGCGGGAAATATATTGGCCGCAGGGATTAATAATATGGGCGGTATAAAATATGACCGGTCAATTTTTAGAACAATTCCCGCTGAGCTTCCCGTAAAGGGTTTTATTACCCGGGGGTATGAGAACAATTCGATACTGAGTACCGGTCATATAGGAATTGATATCGCCGGTGAGATGGGTTCTCCGGTAAAAGCGACAGCCGATGGGACAGTGATCTTTTCCGGGTGGACCTTTCAGGAAGGAAATGTTGTTATTTTAAATGGCCTCACCTCTCCAGAAAATGTTGGGAGTATCATAAGATCTATGGCAGCATTTAAGGTTAAATATCTAATTTTCGACCAAAAAACAGTCTCTCCCTATACTAGAAGAGCTATAAGAGTTTCAATGGGTAATATTTTTTCTATAAAAACATTACAAAGCAATTTCTTGGAACAAACAATCAAGGATTTAAAAAGTAAAAAATATACAATTATCTCAACTGCTAATTTAGACCGATCAATTAATATCAACAATTACAATTTTTCTGAAAAAAATTGCCTTATTATTGGCAGCGAAGGTGATGGAATTGATCAGAATATTTTAAATAACTCTGATATAACGCTGAAAATACCCATTGATGGTAACGTTCAAGCATTAAATGCATCAAATGCTGCATCGATCTTTCTCTATAAATTGACCTCCTAAGACTGTAGAAGTAGAATATGTCACTTTTTACATTCACTACACTAAAAGGAGGACCTATGGATTTTCATACAATTAATCCTGCGACAGGAGAAAAATTAAAAGATTATAATTACGAATCTTATCAAGAAGTAGAGGATAAGTTAAATAACTCTCATAATGCATTTTTAGATTGGAGTAAACTTCCAATCTCTGAACGGGCTAAACATGTTGCAAATCTTGCAACAGTATTAAGAAAAAATATTGATGTTTATGCAAAAACAATCACTGAAGAAATGGGTAAAAGCCTAGCTGAAGCTAAAGGCGAGGTAGAAAAAAGCGCTTGGCTTTGTGAAGTTTATGCTGAAAAGTCAGAAGAGTGGCTTGCTGAAGAATCTGTTGAAGCTGATGGACTAAAACACATTGTTCGCTACGAACCCCTTGGCGTTGTTTTATGCATAATGCCTTGGAACTACCCATTTTGGCAGGCCATTAGATTTGCTATTCCTGGAATTATGGCCGGAAACGTTTCTATGCTTAAACACTCTAATAATGTTCCAGAAAGTGCTCTAAAACTTCAAGATCTTTTTATTGAGGCAGGCTTTCCAAAAAATATTTTTACAACCATTATTACAAATCATAAAAATGTTGAAAAACTTATTGAGTCACCCAAAATTGAAGGGATATCTCTGACTGGTTCAACCGCAGTTGGTCAAAAAATTGGTGCCATCGCCGGAAAATATCTTAAAAAAGTAGTATTAGAACTTGGCGGATCTGATCCTTACGTTGTTTTAGATGATGCCGACATTGATAAAGCTGCTGTAAGTGCAGCCCAAGCAAGACTTCAAAACTCAGGACAAAGCTGTATTGCTGGTAAAAGATTCATTGTCATGGAAAAAGTTGCAGAAGAATTTGCAACAAAATGTGCTGCAGAAATTAAAAAGAGAGTTGTTGGTGATCCAATGGATCCAAATACTCAAATGGGACCAGTATATTCTCAAAGTGCAATTGATGAAATTGAAGATCAAACTCAAGATGCAATTGCCAAGGGGGCAAAAGTTCTGTGTGGAGGATCTAGAATTAATAAACCAGGTGCTTTTTTTGAATGTACCCTCCTTACAAATATTACAAAAGATATGAAAGTAATGACAGAAGAGGTCTTTGGTCCTGTTGCTCCAATATACACTGTTAAAACAGACGAAGAAGCAATTGAGATGGCAAATGCTACAGAGTATGGCCTTGGTGGTTGTGTTTGGAGTAAAAATCTTGATCGAGCAGAAAAAGTTGCTCGAGGAATTAACTGTGGAAGTGTTTTTGTAAACTCATTTACCAAGTCAGACCCAAGAATGCCATTTGGTGGAGTTAAGATGAGTGGAGTAGGAAGAGAGCTTTCAAAATATGGAGTAAGAGAATTTACAAATCTTAAAGCATACAATATCTACGAAGCATAATATCAAATAAAAAGAGGCCCATAGACTTCCTTGTCTATGGGCCTCAACTGAACAACGTCTCTTACATCATCTTAAATAACCACTTTTTTCACAAAGTGTTTTAATAACTTTTCTAAGCACATCAGAAACACCTGTTTCCAGTTCTGACTGACAATACTGTTGAAAAGTCCTATACAAGGTATCTTCAATTCTGAAGTTTACCAATGTAGTTTTAGGCTTCAAATCTTTTTTTAAATCACTTGTCGTTATTACTATTCTCTTTTGCACCTTCATATCTTTTCATCATGTGCACAAAGTGTAAAGAAATTATTAATTTATTTTCTATAAAGAAAAACTTTCTTTACTTAATGCCCAACGCCTTGATTATTGCAGATAAAATAAATAATGTAATAAAATGATTGAATGGAATATGAATCCTGAAATATTTAAACTTGGTTTTGTGGCCCCACGCTGGTACGGATTAATGTTTTTTTTAGGATTTTCACTTGGATACTTATACGTTGGATACTTTTTAAAAAAAATTGGAAAAAACAATGATCATCTTTCAAGTCTTTTAAATCATATTTTTTTAGGAACTCTTATTGGAGCAAGATTAGGCCACTGTTTTTTTTATGAACCAATATACTTTTTGCAAAATCCTTTTGAAATACTTCAATTTTGGAAAGGAGGACTCGCAAGCCATGGAGGATATATTGGTATAACAATTACTACTCTACTTTTTCTCAAAAAAAACAGAGATATTAAGTTTTTTTGGCTGGCCGATCTTTTAGCTGCTCCTGCCATCTTAACTGGATCTTTTATTCGACTTGGTAACCTTTTTAATTCTGAAATTTTAGGTACCCAGACAGATGTTGCCTGGTCGTTTATCTTTACTCATATAGATAATATACCAAGACACCCTACGGCCCTTTATGAATTTTTGGGTTATTTTTCTGTTGCAATAATTTTATATCTTTTGCGCTTTAAATATGTTGAAAAATGGAAAACTGGAATTATCTTATCTATCGCAATGATTTTAAGTTTCACTTTTAGATTTTTTATAGAATATTTTAAAGAAGTTCAAGTTTCTTTTGAAAATTCTATGTTTATTAATATGGGGCAAATTTTAAGTTTGCCTCTCATTTTGCTTGGATTTTATCTTCTATATAAAAGAATTAAAACAACATAGAAACTTCAATGCCATAACTTGTAATATTAAGATCTTCCAACTGTGGATTTTGTCCATAATCAATATAGCCACTTAAGTTTGCCAACAATATTCTATAGTAAGCATCTATTGAAAATAGTTCTTGAAATTTAAAACTTATTCCCGGAGCAAAATGTGCATTCATTGTTCCCAGCTCAAAATCTCCATCATAAAACCAATCTCTATAGGAACCTAGAGGCCTTTCGTCTGGTTCGCTTGCCCAGATTGATAAATATGAAAGACCCATTTTTATTTTAAAATCTATAAACTTATTATAATGATAAGCATATATACTGGAGATATCCAACTCCATTGCAGTGGCATCTCCTGATCCCTCATAGATTCCTACTTCATAATCATATTCTGAAGATATAAGCAGTGACAGTCCTCCTGATCCTTTCAGAGACCATGAATCTGTTTCATATAAGTAAGCAAATACTGATGTATAAATTCCACCAAGACTATATTTTTCTTCTGTTGTAATTGATGAAGTTCCAATATTAGAAAGATAATATGAAGAGTAGTCTGAAAATTGAGAAAAAACATTAAGGCTAGTTATTCCTACAGAGTATCCAAGTTTCATATTTCCAATAAATCCAAAACTAGAGCATGACAATAAAATAGTAAAAATAAATATTATCTTTTTCATAACTACACTCCAAAAAAAAGGGGGAGATACAATCCCCCCCTAAATATACTTAAAATATATATTTTATCTTGCGATAAAAATAGAAATCAAAGTAAAAATTACAAGTGATTCCATAAAAGCAAGACCTAAAAGCATTGGTGTAAATACCTTATCTGCTGCATTTGGATTTCTAGCAATTCCTTCAAGGGCCGCAGAGGCTGCTTTTGATTGACCAAGAGTACCACCAAGAGCAGCAAGCCCCATAGCAATAAAATATCCAAAATTGGTATATGATTGTGCTCCAGCTGCTCCTTCTGATGCCATTGCTGCTGTTGTTAAAATCATAAGTCCTAAAACATAAAATACTTTTTTCATAAATAACTCCTAATATTAATGGGCCTCGCTATGCTCTCCATGATCGTGGTGCATAACCAAGCTAATGTATACAATTGAAAGCATTGTAAAAACAAATGCCTGAATAAAACAAACTAAAAGTCCTAAAAGATAAAAGGGTATAGGCGCAATTAAGGATGTTATTATTCCATAAATTTCAGGCATTTTTCCTGGAATAATATCAGCAAAGACTCCCAAGACAAGATGGTCTCCCATCATATTTCCTCTAAGCCTTAATGCAAGTGTAAATGGCCTAAAGAGATTTGATATTATTTCTAAAGGAAATATTAAAACTGCTGCATACCAAACTGGACCTGCAAAATGTTTAATATAGTTTACAACTCCCATCTCCTTACAACCTATTATATTATAATAAATAAAAGAAAAAATCCCTAAAGCAAATGTTGTACTTAAATGTTGAGTCGGTGGCATAAAACCAGGAATTAACCCAATCAAATTGGAAAAAAAGATCACAATAAAAAATGCCGCCATTAATGGAAAATATGCTGGGCCATTTTTTTCACCAATAATTGTTTTACACTGGTTATAAATAAATTGACCGTAAGTTTCTACAAAATTTCGAAAAGTAATTCCTTTATCAGGGATTGCAACATTTGTAACTTTTGAAAGTTTTGATCTATACAAAAGCGCACAGCAAATTAAAATTAATCCAACGAAAACAAAAGTCACAACATGTTCTGAAATATTTAAGGAGTTAGATAAAGACCCTAACCAAAGATATCCTCCTTCAGAAGCAAAAAGCTGAGGAGTAAACAAGAGCATAAATAAACTATATACAATCTTCATTGCCTTTCACCTTTTTAAGACTTGCGATCAATACAAAAATCAAAATAACATAATTTAATAGGGGTATTATTACTCTTTTGCCCATAAAATGTACACTCAAAGATAGTGCCGCCAGTATTACTACCATTTTTACAACAAACAGCGTCACAAGCACCAAATTATTCTTTTTTTTCTCTGGATCAATTAAGTCTCTGATAACTTTTACTAATAAATATTGATTAAAAAGTGTAGATAAATACACAACCATAATTATTACTATCTCAGTACTATTTTTGCTTAAAAGAAAACAAATCGCTGTGCTTGGCACTGAAAATAATAAATATTTTTTAAGATTAATTTTTGTTTCTAAGGCCATAATAAATTATTAATATTAAATTTCCGGTTACTAAAAAAATAAATATACCATATGCAACAGATCTTCTCATAACGCCATTGTTGACAAGTTGCGACGCGATAATTGCTCCGGCAAAAATTGTTGACGGTAAGCTTAAGCTAAGTCCTAAAACTTTTGCCCATTTTCTTTTAAATATACTACCTTTTTCTAGCAATTTTTCTCTCATAAATAGTGTTTAATCTATTTTTTATAACTTCTGTATTTGGATATTCTCCTAAAATAGAATAATAAATATCATAAGCTTTTTTAAGTTTTTCCATTGTTTCATAAGCATTTGCCATTAGAAATTTTGCTTGAACAACATTATCTTTTCTTTTTTCTAATTTAATATATTGCTTCCAAATATTTATTGCAATTTGCCATTGTTTTGTTTCAAAATTACACATTCCTAAAAAATAAAATGATTTGACATAATAAATATGAGAAGCATTTTTTTGAATTTTTTTAAAAACTTTTATTGCTTGTTCAATTTCATTATTTTCAAAAAAAGAAACT
>DAOVTR010000242.1 GCA_030633015.1 Bdellovibrionales bacterium | reverse complement strand
TACAAAACTTTCTTCTTAATGATGGAAGTGGACGCTCTTTTTTTGATATTGCCTATAAACTTCTTTCTAGAGAAGATCTTACTACAGTACGCATGGAAAATTTAGATGAAATAGATTTTACCGAGAAATTTAAAAAAGATTTAAGAAAAGTTTCAAGTAACACTAATAATGTTATTTTAATTGATGACAATTTCCGCTTTGCTTTATCAAAGAAAATGAGAAAAAACATAATTTGGTTAGGTCATCAGTATATCCATTTTGAAAAGTATAGTGAAACAGTAAAACAAAATGTAATCCATTATGATAAAAAATACATTCCAAAACATTTTATAAATTGGAAATATAATAAAAACAAATTAGGCTTAGTCTGGGTTGCATTAAATCTTGCAATAAAAGATTATAAAAGCTCAAATAACGATCTACCCTTTAACAAGATTGTTCAAGAAAAAGTCTTAAACCTATCTTTTGTTGCAAATTATCCGAACCAAAAAGATTTAACATATCTTGAAATATTGCATGACCTTAATCCCGAAAAGTTCGACAAATTCTGGGGAAAAGATTGTACGTTTAATATCATGAATTTTTTATAATATAAATCTAATAGATAAAAACAGAACCAGATATAGTACTCGAAGAGTTAGTATCATGTGGAGCCGAAATTAATGCATGAGTGCTACACAAGGCTACATCTTTTCCGAAGCCTGCATTAACCCCAATACTTGAAGAGGTAATTCTTTTAACAAGAGTCCAACTAGATCCCACTTTTTTATAGAGATATGCTTCGCCAGGATATTGTATATTGGCGTAACTTCCAAATGCTCCTATTAGGGCATATTCCCCTCTTATGGCCACTGAACTTCCATAAAAAGAGTTTGCTTGCGCATATGTTGATGATCTCTCGATTCGAGTTTGAGCAATCCAGCTTGAACCAGATTTTTCAAAAATATACACTGATCCTGAATTGGTAGCATACTGATCATTACCATGAGCACCAACTATAATTTTATCTTGAAAAATGTCTACTGCTGCTCCAAAAAAATCACCTAAAGAACCATCACTGGCAATTAATTTATTAGTTTGAGACCAAGAGCTTCCATTATGTTCAAAAATAAAGGCTGCTCCACCACTTACTATTTCTGTATGACTTGATGTTGCTCCAACAACTAAAGTAGTCTCAAAAAGAGCAATACTCTCACCAAAATAATCCCCATCATTAGCAGCTATAGAGCTAAAATTTTGAGATAAAATCCATATGCCATTTTGAAGCTCATAAACAAAAATTCTTCCTTTATATGAATCATGCCCCCTGGCCGCCACAATTAAAAATTTATCATTAAGGGCAACAGAATAACCAAATTGACTAAATTGTCTTAAAACTGATGGCATTAATTTTTGAGAATATTCCCAACCAGTAGTTGTTTTTTTATAAATATAGGCCGCACCTGAATCAATTCCAACTTCATCTTTCTGATAATCTCCTACAACAATATAGTTTCCATATATTGCAACGTCAGATCCTAAATATGCGTTAGATGCTGGATCTGAAGCAGATAATTTTGCCTGTTGAACCCAGCTAGAGCCTGTAAAATAATGAACATATATTGCTCCTGAATTATTGGCACCATTATCTTCATTAGGATTAGTTGATACAATATAATTATTAAAGCATGAGACTTTTCCACCAAATCCAATATCTTCTTTTATATTAGATGTAATCTTTGTACCAATTGAGCTTTCAATATGCATTAAAGATGTAGGATATAAGGCCTCAGGATCACTACTAGAGGGCGGATCTTCAGAGGGCGGATCTTCAGAGGGCGGATCTTCAGCAGGCGGATCTTCAGCAGGCGGATCTTCAGCAGGCGGATCTTCAGCAGGCGGATCTTCAGCAGGCGGATCTTCAGCAGGTGGATCTTCAGTAGGTGGATCTTCAGCAGGTGGAAGATATTGTACGTCTCTAGAATTTACTTCATCTTCAACTTTTACACTATTTACAACTCTAGGAATACAAGAAGCGAAGGTAAATATAATTATCAGGGCGAATGTTATCTTAATGATCATACTACCTCCTTCTAAAGCTAGATTAACATAATAACCTATTCGACTCAATGTAATGCTTGATTAATTTAGATGGCACATATATTTGACTAGGAAAAACTTTCATTTAAAAGATAAATCAATAGATTTATAAAACACTGTCTAAATTTTTGACATATAAAAAATACCAGATTTTTTTAGATATTTTTAATTTTATGTATAATTGAACCAAAAAGAAATCGACCTGCATTTACTTTCTCTCTCTCATTTACTTGAGAAATATATGTTTCTCTTGTTTGTGAAGATTGTTTTGACCAATCATCTCTATTATCATTAAGCTCTTTAGTCCAATGCTCACCATTTATCTGTACACCTTCTAATTCATTTGCATCAAACCACATTCCATGCCCAGGACATCGATCTAAAACAATACCTGATGAATAGTTATAATTAACAGGTCTCATATCTTTACCGCACTTGGGACATGGGATTTGATTTTTTCTTTCTTCCATAGGAATCCCAGCAAAAGCATTCTCAATAGATTCTTTTATAAATTCATGAGAAAAAGATTGTTCTTTTGTATCGACAATAGGCTTTAACTCACCTTCATCGAGCCAAATCCCTTTACACTTAGGACATTTATCAATTTCAATGCCTTCATAATTTTGAACTTTAAGATCAACCGTTTTACATTTAGGACAATACATACCCACTCCTTTCATTTACTTATCAAGATATTATAAGAGAAAAAATGTTTTAATAAAACTATAATTATAATGACATCGCTTGAGTAATTTCATCTAGCATTGACTGTAATTTAGATTTTTCCACTACTACATGGGCCATATAATAATGATTATTGTCACTAATAAATTTTAATTTATTATCACAAAGTGACTTTGCATTAATGCTTATTGGGCCGTTGGAAATAATGGATAAAAGAACTTTAGAATCGGCTCTATCTTCTGGCAAAAAATCAATAATTCCAACCAAATTTTTAAATGGTGTAATAACAATTGTACAAACATTTTCACTATCTCTATCTGATACCCATGTACCATTAATATTCCCTTCAAGACTAGATCCTATATAGATTGGAATCATGGCCCTTTTCACTGGAGTAATTGTCTTTTCATAAAGTATTTTGGCACCCAATGTAGACATTAAGTGAGCAAAATCATAACTAATATTTTTTAATATTTTAAAATTTGGTGATAATTTAGGATCAGCTGTACAAACTCCTCTAGAATCGGTCCATATTTGCAAAGTGCTGGCCTCGATTGCTTCAGCAAAAATAGCGCCAGAATAATCTGAGCCTTCTCTCCCAAGAGTGGTTGTATTTCCCTGCTCATCTTTACCAATAAACCCTTGAGTTACAACAAAAGACTTAGGTTTCTTAATCATAGGCTTAATATTTAAATTTACACTATCAAAAACTTTAGAAAACTTTACATTTGCCATTAGATAATTAGAATCTGTAATAATTGATTGTCTAGCATCTATAAAATTAATTTCAAAATCTATCATCTGTTTTTTTAAATACTTATAAAAAATATATGATGAAAGCCTTTCTCCCAATGCGTACAAAGATGCCATCAATGAATCTTTAATTGATTTACTGTCAAATATTTTTTCTACGAACTCAATGCCATTATTTTCAATTGATTCTATAAAATCACATACATCTTTTTTTATATCAAGCTCTTCGGCCATCTCAAGATGCTTAGAAAGTATCCCTCCCCAGCACGAAAGAGCATCAACTAAAGACTCTTGGGCCTTCCCAGCTAATATTTCCAATTCATTTGTAGTATTAAAAGTTGCAGATAAAATTACGACTTTAATATCTGGGTATTTAGAAACAATAGACGCACATCTTTTCATCGCCTCAGCATTTTTAAC
>DAOVTR010000062.1 GCA_030633015.1 Bdellovibrionales bacterium | reverse complement strand
TATTAAAGGGCTACATTTTAAATATGCACAAGTAATATTTATGCCTGGTGATCTAACTCCCGATGATGTTATTTTTGCTAACCGTTATGGAATAAAAAATATTCTAGTAAAACCATTTACTAAAAAGAAACTTATCTTTACTGTAAATGAAACACTTAATCTTGATTAATTTCTTTATTTTTTTGCGAACTATCTTTTAGATCTTTATTCATTTCATAAATAATACCAAAGCCCATTTTATACCCCTCAGGTGGGGGTTGAGCAACCTTAATTACAACTCTTCTATTTGATGATCTATTATCTTCAATTGGAATTCCATTTTGATCCCTGTTAGGTGCAATTGGCCTTGAATCTGCAAAGCCAATTGAACTAATTTTATTTTTAGGAAATCCTGCTAAATTAAACTTCCTTGCAATACTTGCGGATCGCACTGCACTCAACTCCCAATTTGATTCAAAGAATTTTTTAATCTTACCTTTGGAAGAAATTGGCTCATCATCTGTATGCCCTTCTACTACAATACTTACACTTGTTGACTCTTCTTTTATTGTTTGAATTATTTCTTGTAACAACGCTTCTGGCCTATCCAATAATTTTGCACTTCCTGATTCAAATAAATGTTGACTATTGTATGTAATCTCTACCTTGTTAATGTCTTGTTTAATTGTAACTGCTTCTTCAATACCTTCAATCTTATCGAGCTTTGCTACCATCATTGTAAGTAGATCTTCCTCTACTAGAACATTTGCTCCTCTATAATATTTTGATATTTCTAAAGCTACTTTTTTAAAAGTCTTAGGATCAAAATTTGCAAAGGCCATCATAATAATAAAAAAGCATGCAATCAACGTCATCATGTCGGCATAAGAAATAAGCCACCCTGCCTGAGTAGGACAACCATTATCCGCATCAATAGATGCTTCCTCGTTTATGATACTACAAAGCTCATCTTCATCAATCATTTAAATCCTCTATTTAACTGCTTTTTTCCAATCAATTCTATCTGCTGGCCTTAGGTATGAATTTAAAATCTCAGCTAATTCCACCGGATTAGTCTTTTCATATATAAGCCTCATCCCTTCAACGATTATATTATTTTTGAAATACTGCTCTTTTGCAGCAGTAGTAAGATTTTCTGCAATCGGAATTACCAGAAGATTTGCGAAAGCAACTCCATACATTGTAGTAATTAAGCATATTGCCATAGCAGGCCCAATATATTTAGCTGCATCAGCGCCTGACAATTTCGACAGCAAAACAATCATGCCAATAGTAGTTCCCATCATTCCAAAAGCAGGTGGGAACTGGGCCATTGCCCTAAATTTATTTGCATCAGCTAAGTAGTGTTGATAAATATTTGTACTTCTACTTTTCAGAACTTTAAATAAATTTGCCTTATCTAATACTTGATCCATAAAAGTTTTCATTGCATCTTTTAAAAAGAAGTCATCTAGTCTTTCAACCATCATTTCAAAGTCTGGGTTTGACGACCGATTAGCTTCTGATAATTTCATCAACTCTTTGATTATTTTACTATAATCAGTTGTTTCATCCTTTAAAATACGCTTTAAAAAAATAACAAAAAATAGATACATTTTATTAATTCTAAATGATAACGAAGTTGCAGCAAATGTCCCTCCAAGCACTATGAATAAACTTATAGGATGAAAAAACATCATTAAATTACCATCTGGTGATGACCATAGTAGACCGAAAAATAAAACAGTAGCAGATATGATCAAGGCAATAATTGAAAGATAGCCCATTAATTTCCCCTTAAAAGAACTTATTTAATACTTAAGTATTTATTAGATAAGCCGAAATGCAATATGTAAAGTGTGTTTTTACTTAACACTAACAAGGATGTTATTGTGAGTTATCAAAAAAGAACTGAAAATTTAGAGAGACTTAAAAGCAAAGTAATCAGACAAAAACGCTCGGGTACTACGCTGCAAAATGAGCAAACAACACCTAATAATAGATGGAAGTTTAATGAGCTAGAAAATAGATTTGATATAGTTGAAGGGTTTTACAATTCAACAAAAAAGAATTTAGAAAAAAAATTAGATGAAATTAAAGATTATAAACCACAAGTTCTTGATGATTTTCACTTTGAAACACTAGAAACAATACCTAATCCTAATGATTGTGAACCTCCACTCTCTCCTAATTTAAGAGAAAAAAAATTATCAGTAGAAAAAATAAAGATAGCACACCTGTTTGATAAGAAAGCCATTCCTACTCCTCCAAAGCAGCTTTTTGAAAAGTTAATAAAAAACTTTTCATTAAATGATTCATCTGACGGTTTTTCCAATGATCAAATTAACGAAAATAATTTTAATTTAAAAATAAGCAGTGATTCAATTGAACATATCAAGAGTCAAACTAAAATAAAGGAATTTTTTTCCGAGGACAATCATACTCAAAAACCACAAAATAAAGACAAGGCCATTAACGCTGCGAAAGCCGCTAGAAGGAAAAAAGCCAGTAATTATGGGGTGTTTAATACTTCGAGACTAGATCTAACAGCTTAAATTTTTATTTACCAAACAAATATACTCTATTATTTTTCAAAATTTAATAAAATTAGCTACATAATATAAGATTTTAAAATATTTTACCGAAATGTATTGTAGTGGATTGTATTAACAAGGATTAGTTATGCCATCAAAAGGATTTGTACATTTTTTTTCTATTTATTTCAGTAAAGCAATACTGATAATTATAGTTATAATAAACATTTCATGTTCTTCATCAATAGTAAAAATCAGTTCAACGCCGTCAAAAGCTGATATTTTTATAAGAAGGCTTTCCGATAGCACCATGAAAAAAATTGGAGTTACACCTCTTACAATACGCTCTGATCAAGTGGCCAGTGACTTGGATGGATCTGGACCTATGTATCTCGAATTAAGAAAAGATGAGCACTACTCAAAAAGTGCTATTGTTACTGATTTCAATGTTAGAGATATTGAATTAAATTTAAAATTAGACCCAAAGAAATTTCTAAAGGATTCAAATAAAATTGATGCTCTAATTAATGGTTTATTTAATTGCCAAAAATTAATAAGAAAACGAAATTACAAAGAAGCAAAAGATACTCTAACCAAACTTAAAAATGATTTCCCATATATCTCTGTTATATACGAATTTGAAGGTGGAATTCATCTTGTGGAGCAACAATATTCACAAGCATTAGAATCATTTAAGACTGCTATAAAATTTAATCCATCTAATGTCGAGGCCCTAAGATTAAAAAGAGCTGTTGAAAAACAATTTAATTTAGCAGGTAATAAAGAATAGGACATATTTATGAAACAACAATTAGCTACTTTTTTATTTTTAAATTTTATTGTTTTTGCTTTTTTACTGCCAGTTAAAGATGCCTCTTCAATAGATTTTGGAAGCGATATCTTTTCTCAAAAAGCAGCACATGAAAATAATATAAGAGATAAATTATCTAAAGGCATAGGATCTATTCTTAAGCCAAATGAATACGTACTAAATGTTACAATAACTTTAGAAGATGAAGCATTGGCAGCACAAAAAAGAGCAAAAAAGAAAGCAGAAGTAGAGCGAGCTGAAAACCAAGTAAAAAATCAACTAGCTAAAGAATCTCAGGACAACAAACAAACTCCTATTGTAAATGCTGGTGACTATAATGATGGAGAAAATGCCCTCTATATTGATAAATTTGATTTTTCAGCCCCTCTAGGATTAGATGTTAACCTTCAAAACAATGCGTCCAATATTGGGCAATTACAAATCGGATCAACTCCAAGCATAATAGATCGAATTAAAGATATTTCAGTAGAAATTTTAATTGATCAAAATGTCTCAGCCTTAAGACAAAGCATGGTTAAGGAACTTACTCAAAAAATAAACTCTCCAATTGCAGAAATTCTTCCAAATATAAACTTCTCTACCATTTCACTTATCCCTTTAGAAGAAATCAATGCTCTTAAGGCCAAAAAAGCCAAAGAGATTGCGATGGATCGAGCTGCAGAGGTCAAGGCAAAGGCCGATGAAATTAAGGCAAAAGAGGTCAACAATCCATTTATAAAGTGGTTACAAGATCTCAAAATTCCAATAGCTATTATTCTATTTGGTATTCTAATGGCACTAGTCAGTCTCGCTGCGATTGGAAAACTAATGAAATTTGGAAATAAATTTCTGGGCACACTTGATGAAGTTTTTTCTAAATCACCTTCTCAACAGGCTGCAGAATTACCTGCAACAGGTGCTGGAGGAGAAGGATTTGGCGCAGGAAGCAGTGTTAGTATGAGTGGTGGAAGCCTCTCTCTTGACGATGACGTTCCTCTTGTTGGATTCGATCGTTTTATGTCTCTACTTAAATCATCTCCTAATGAGGCACTACTTTTAATTAGAAGATGGATTAACCAAAAACCAGAAGGGGCCATTGAAGGTCTTACAATTATTGTAAAAAAATCATCAACAGATGACCTTATGTATATGTTTGATAATTTAAATGTTAATGAAAGAGCAAAATGGAAAAAACTATTAATGACTGATATGGATCGAAATGGATTAAGATTAGGCGATACTTTTATGGAAGCACAAATTATGGAGGATATTATCTTACCTCCGCCTACAATTGACAAAGAAGCCAAAAAAATTCTTTCAAAAATCTCTCCTCAAGAATGCGCTGATATTATAAAAAATGATTTTGAAATAGGGTCGATTCTTTTAAACGTTCTACCTACAGATTTTATCGCCGATACCTATGAACTCCTTGATTCTGAAACAGCGCTCTTGCTGTCTGATTATGGACTGAATTTTACAGATGGTCTTTTAAATGAAAAGAAAGATGATTTAAATAAAATTCTAGAAAAATTAAACGACCAGCAAAACACACAATTTGCTCCATTCTTAGATAAAATTGTTGAAATGATTCCATTTGTTGGTCCTGAAAAAGAAAAAACACTTTTTGACTCATTATTTAGAAATGACCAAATTACTATTTTATCAGATGTTTCAAAAGAATTTTTTCCAACTGAGTTAATTCAAAGACTACCCGAAGATGTTATTAGAAAAATACTAATGAAATATCCTAGAAAACAAAGAGTTGAATTTTTACTCTCAATTTCCGAAGCAGACCGTGAGTTTTATCTGTCTGTTTTTGGAACAGAATCTTCTAAGATGAGATCTTTTATCGAAGCTGATATATCTGTAGTTAGAGAAAATTTAACCTTAATGAAAAGTATTAAAAACTTTAAAGACCGAATTGGGAGATCATTTACTCACTTTTTTAGAACAGAGCTAAAATTAGATGAATCTGTTTTATCTGATATTGAAAAAATAATAGATGAGTGGATTGATCATAAATCAGTTCATGATGAAATAAGTACTACGGATATGTATGATTTTAAAGAAGCAGCATAAATTATTTATTCTTTTTTTACTGTTAATATCAACTTCTAGTTGTTTCGCAGCTGTTGGTCAAATACATGCTCACTTAGGGTTTATCGAAGCGACTTATGTTAGCAAGCAATATCCAGGAAAAAAAGTTGATGGGGCAGAAGTATTAAATATTGAATATGAACTTTTTGCCAATAGCAAAAGATCCAACCTTTTTAAATCAACCCTCGGGTTAGATCGAACATCGGGAAGACTTGTTTATTATGGTTCTTTTTTTGGCAGCCGCTTCTATTTAAAATCATCTGGTCCAATTTATGAAATTGTAAATCAAGAAACTTATATTAAATCATCACCAAAATGGAAGTTTTTTATAGGATGGGATTTTGGTCTATCTCAAACCATACTTTCAGAAGTTGGTGACGCTTTAACTGTCATCAGTACACTCTTTGATTTTGGAGTTCATGGTGGTGTCGCGTATCAAGTTACCAAAGATTGGGCAATAGAAGCCAAGGTCGCAACATCTTATGGCTATGGTTTCTCGGTGGATCCTGTAACTGGGATGCAATATCATGGATTAATTGGGTTTTCTTTATATTTTAAATAAAATTAATAAAAAACGTTTCTTTTTATCCACTTCTTTGATTTTTTTCTATCATCTTGTTTTTTATAACTGCCTTTACGATAACTCTTTATCGTTTTATCATTTGCACAACTTATTTGAAAATCAATTAGATCCTTAAATACATCTAGTAAATTTTGATGACTACCTTTTAGACTCTCTACTTTATAATTATCAAAAAGATCTAAAACCCTATGAACAGACTCAATTGTTGAAAGACATAAGTCATTGGGTTGCTGCTTAATAATAAACTGAGATATGGTGGTAGGTGAAAAACTTATTCTATCAAGATTGTGCAAATTAGAACTTAGCTTCATGATTTTTTTAGCGAGTGGCCACGTGCCATCTATAACAATTACAAGAAAAGGAATTGTTGATACTTTTTTAATTTTTTCAAATTCACTTGATATATTAATAGACTGACTGCCAGGATATAACAATAATGTTTGATAGTTTTTACTATTAATTAAATTATTAAGCTGATTGTTGTCCGTAAAATCAATATCTACAATGATTTCACTATTTTTCAAACAACAATGAGTAATTCTTCCAGTTCCCAAGCGCTCTTTTTTAGCCTCTTTAGGATGCATTAAAATTACAAATTTTGAATTTGTATCAAATGGTTTTATATTTGAACATAAGCAACACTGCTTTGGACGATAACAATTATAACATCTTTCTGACACTCTTTTCCTAAATTTATTTAATCTTTTTAAATGCCTTCCATATCATATAAGGTAATGCACCATTTTCTTTTGACTGTGTAAAAGCACCAACTGTAATCATATCGGCCCTTGGAGTATTTAAAAGTCTCAATGGTCTTTCTTTTCCATCAAGAGTTAAACAACTCTCTTTTGGACTTAAAACATAGTTGGTTCTACAAACTAAAGGACGGTCTTCATATACCTTACATAAATTATTATCATCAAGAAAAATGCATCGTCTTTTTTCATAAGGCAATCCATACCACTTTGAATCACTATTCAATACGCTTGCTTGCAAATAAAGGTTTTTCATATCTATAAATAAATTTTCATCAACAGCCCTTTGTGCCAAAAAAATAGCTTCATCCTCAGTAATACTCACCTGAGTATGACAACAAGCAGTGCAACCTTTTTTACAAGTTATTACGCTGGATACAAACCGATCTTTCAAAAGTATATCTAAATATTTATCGACTTCAGAATGAACAAATTTTACCCTCTTAAAATTACTCTTCATCTGTCTTAGTCTGAATATGATATTCTTTGATATTTTTAAAAAAGAATTATCACTTTTCAACTTGTTATATGTTTGACTTGCAATAACCGGAAGATTTATTTTAAACTCCTTTATATAGTACTATTTACATTATAGCTTTAATTGGGGTACCTTGCTTTCAATAGGCAATTTTAACCTATTAAGTCAACTAATTGTCCGACAAAAAAGGTCTCGTCCAATGCCTGATTTTTGTACATTAAAATATTTAAACCTTTCATTTGGTGCAAAAAATATTTTTAATAATTCTCAACTAACAATACATTTAAAAGATAGGATTGGATTAATTGGCCTAAATGGTTATGGCAAAACATCACTTTTTAAAATTCTAGAGCAGCAACTAATTCCAGATCAAGGACACCCTCCATTTAATTTCATCAAAAATAAAGATGCTCATGGAAACTCCTTATCCGTATTCACAGTTCCACAAGTTCCTCCTATGGTTTCAAATACGACTGTAGAAAAATACCTATATCATTTTCATCCACAATTTTTAACAATTCAAAATGAAATAGAAGAAATTAATTTAAAACTAGATAAACAAGCATCAAATACTTCTGCCTCAAATCTCCTAATAGAAAAACAAAAAAATCTATTAGAACAATTCGAACATTTGGATGGATGGAAGATACTATCAACATATAAATCATATCTTAAATATTTTGGTCTTGAAAATCATTCGATGGATATAAGCGATTTAAGTGGAGGTGAATTAAGAAAAGTATTAATAAGTATTGGAC
>DAOVTR010000026.1 GCA_030633015.1 Bdellovibrionales bacterium | reverse complement strand
GTTTTTTCTGGAGGTTGTTTTCAAAACAAGTTATTAATTGAATTAATTATTGAAGCTTTTAAACAGACCAATTTAAAAATATATTTCAATGAGAAAATCCCAACTAATGATGCTGGAATTTCTTTTGGACAAAGCTTAATTTAAAAGGATTATTTATGTGTCTTGCAGTACCAGTTAAAGTTTTAGAGATTCCACAAGATGGAATGGCCACGGTAGAAGTTGATGGAGTAAAAATGAACATATCCTCAACCCTTTTGCCCGACTTAACCACTGATGACTATGTATTAGTCCACGCAGGTTTTGCGATCGAAAAACTAGAAGCAGGTGAGGCCCAAGAACGATTGAAACTTCTTGAAGAAATTTATTTCACACATTTTGATAATTCTACACAAGGCAAAAGTGAAGACAACGGCTAAAGATAAAATTTTATTTCTTAAAGATAAAATAATTGAAGTTTCAAAACAAGATATTTCAATTATGGAAGTTTGCGGAACCCATACGATGGCACTTGCAAAAAATGCAATCCGCACCCTATTGCCTCCAAATATAAAAATTATATCTGGCCCTGGATGCCCAGTATGCGTTACAGCTCAAGGAGAAATTCAAGCGGCCATAAATTTAGCAAGTAAAGAGGACGTAATTATTGCAACTTTTGGAGATATGGTTAAAATCCCTGGAAAGGAAAAATCCTTATCCGATTTTAAAAATGTTAAATTAATATACTCACCTTTAGATGCCCTTAAAATTGCGATAAAAAATCCCAATAAAGAAATTATTCTATTAGGAATCGGATTTGAAACAACAACTCCTCTTATTGCAGCGACAATTTTACAAGCCTCAAAACAGAAGCTAAATAATTTTTCAGTATTACCTATGCATAAAACTGTTCCCGTAGCTCTAGAAGCTATTTTAGATGATCCAGATAGTAAGATTAAAGGCCTTATTTTGCCAGGCCACGTTGCTGCTATTACCGGCAGAGCTTATTTTGATTTTATTAAAAAATATAATGTCTCAGGTGTTGTGGCTGGCTTTGATGCACTTGATATTATGGAATGTATTTATATGTTGGTAAAACTTCATAATGATAATAAAACAGATGTTATTAATAATTATAAAAAAATTGTCTCTGAAAAAGGCAATACTACGGCCTGGTCAACCATGCTTGAGATATTTGAGCCATCTAATGCTAATTGGAGAGGTATCGGAAATATTTCTCAAAGTGGATTAACAATCAAATCAGCCTATAAACAATTTAACGCCCTTGAAAAATTTAATTTACAAATCGAAGACATTCCAGAACCTGAGGGATGTCTATGTGGAAAAATACTGACAGGAAAAGTAGTACCCACTGATTGTGGATATTTTAAAAATGGCTGCACTCCCTCCACCCCCATTGGCCCATGTATGGTTTCCAGTGAAGGAACCTGCGCTGCCCATTATAAATATTATAACTAAGGTAAATAATAATGAATGGTAAGATTACATTAACTCATGGATCTGGTGGAAAACAGATGCATGAATTTATTAACAAAAACCTTATAAGCAAACTGAAAAATGGCATCTTAGAAAAAATGGATGACTGTGGTATTGTTGAAAATTCACCCAATGCTCCCAAAGTTGCAATTACCACTGATAGCTACGTAGTAAATCCCCTATTTTTTCCTGGAGGTGATATTGGTCGACTATGTATTGCCGGAACCATAAATGATCTTACAACAAGTGGAGCAAAGGCCATTGGTTTATCTCTTGCATTTATTATTGAAGAAGGAGTTTCAATTGAAGAGATTGATAAAATAATAGACTCCATTGCCAGCACATGCAAAGAAGCAGATATAAAAATTATTACCGGTGATACCAAAGTTGTTGAAAGTGGCAAAGGTGACAAACTATACATAAATACCTGTGGAGTTGGACTTATAACTGAAGATATAAACCTTTCAACTTATAATGCCACAGAAGGAGATGCCGTTTTCATTACTGGGCCAATTGGTAATCATGAAGTTGCGATGATGAAGGCCCGTAAAATGATTGAATTTGATATTGATGTTGTAAGTGATGTCGCTCCCCTTAATATAGAAACCCAAAAACTTTTATCTCAAACAAAAAATATTAAATGTATTAAAGATCCTACGAGAGGAGGATTGGTGTCGGCCCTTCAGGAAATTGCCGATCATAGCAATTGTGATATAAAGTTAATTGAAGAATTGATACCTATCGACAAACAAGTTAACGGTGTATGTAATCTTCTAGGTATGGACCCACTATATATGGCAAATGAAGGTAAATTTATTATTATATCACCTGAATCTGAGCTGCAATTTATCAAGCAGTCATTTCCTAATAGCGCTCAAATTGGGAAGGTTATCAAACCAAGTAAAGGTCAAAACAATGTCTTATTAGAAAATAGTTTTGGGGGAATTCGTAAGTTAAAAATGCTTGAAAACCTACAACTACCTAGAATCTGTTAACAAATATCCAATTAACCTTAAATAAAAACATTCTCCTCACATTTATCTAACACTGTATGGTTACCTTATATGAGTATATGAATATTAATCACAGGAGTTAAATATGTACCCCACACAAGACCACGATATAATAATTTCAAGAATGGCAAAACTTTTCAAAAAAGGAAGAAAGGCCAAAAAATTGAGCCAAATGGAGCTAGCAAAAAGACTGCATATATCACAAGGCTCACTTTCTAAAATAGAAAATGCACAACTTGCACCAACAGCGCTTAATCTTTTAGATTTTTGCAAACTAATAAACATCAATCCATTAATATTTACTGATGAAAATGAATTTGAGAGACAATTAAATATTGTCTCTGCTGTTAATCAAAAAACATTTGAGGCAACAATTCATAATTTAGATACCAAACAAGTATTTCCTGATAGGTCTGTCTCTACTGCTATAAATGGTTTTTAAATCAGCGTAAATTAGAAATTGAAATAAGAGAAAAATCCAAATTAGTGGAATAGACCAGGCCATAATTTTCACAGAAAATCTGTAGTAAATCTGTTGCTATATTTTTAACTTTATAACAAGGACCAATTTCTCCAAGAAAAAGATGAATTCTATCTTTAATTGACATAACTTTATACTCACCATTCATAACAATATCACCTGCTCTTAATTTAACAGGCAACCAATAAGTTTTTTGACCATTAATTATTTTATAAATAGCACTACTATCAATATAAAAATTTGCTACAGTAGAACTACTCCCATATATTTCTATAATTTGATAATTATTTGAATCAATTTTCTTGTACTTTCTTTCAATAGTTATATTTGAATCTTTGCTTTCAAGCTTTGCAACCATATTGGATGGTATAAAATACATTTGAGGATTTATATATTTATAATAAACACTATGCTTAATCTCTATACTTATATAATAACCAACAAGCATAATCGTTATAATAGAAAGATAAATAAACCATTTAGGAATTTTAACAAATATCTCTTTTTTTCTTCCACTTCTTTTGCTGTTTGAGGATTCACCTTTAAGCCATCGAGAAAACTTCTCTCGACCTTTCATTCTCTCTTGATGACGTGCAATCACATCATTATTTTTTTTTGTATTTATCTTACTAGGCATTCTTAAATTATAGACAATTTATAAGAAGGTCACAATTGAATATTTGTAACTAACAGTTTATCTCGTCTTAAAAACAGGGTTTTTTTGATAAATTTAACTTCAAGTCTCCATATTTTCAAATCAGGCATTTTTAAACCATCTAGTCGTGGAATATCTTCTAAGCTTTCAACTGAGATTAATACATTTTTAAAGTTCTCTTTTGTAAACATTTCATTAATTTTTAAATCAGGCTGATCAATTACAAAAGACTTTAATCTATCTAGCGTAGATTTAAATGCAAAAGTAATTTCATCAATTTCGCTATTCAGAAAAAAAAGATTATATTCATTTTGTACAATCTGCTCCTTGTTAGAATAGATTATTTTATATTTCAAATGAACTTTAATCCATAATTTCAAACGATCTACAAATTCAGGATTTATCTTAAATAAAAAGATACAAAATATGACATTTAAAATTGAAATCATTAAAAACATTTGAGGTATCGATACCGCTAGCTTTGCTAGAATCATTGCAAATATTGCAGCAAAAACCATAAAAAGAGCACCATAAATATTATTCGCGGCAATAACTCTTGAAACATGCGTCTTTTCACTTCGATCCTGAATTGCTGCATATAAAGGTACAATAAAAAAACCTCCAGCAGTACCTATCATTAAAAGATCAAACAATAATCTTATATTCTGATTATAAAAAATAAATTCACTTACTCCCATAATCTGACTTAGCCCATCAACTTTCCCAGGATACAGATAAAACAAATCCATTGCAAATACAGTCATTCCAATTGCTCCAATTGGAACCAAGCCCAACTCGACAATTTTATTAGATAGTTTTTCGCAAAAAAATGAGCCAAGACCAATCCCGATTGAAAACATAGTAAGTAATAAGGTTACAACATGCTCATTGCCATATAAAAACTCTCTCGTATAACTTGGAAACTGAGCAAGAAAAAAATATCCATAAAACCAAAACCAAGAAATACCAAGAACGGACTGAAACACAAATTTATTATTTGTTAAAAATTTCATCGAATTTATTGTTTCCTTTAACGGATTAAAATTAATTTTCAGATCTGGTTGATTTGCCTTAGCTTCTGGTATATATAAAGATGAAATCCATCCTGCAATTGCAATTATTAACAGAGCAATGGAGACTAATATTGGTCCATTAGGTTGAAATGCAACTAACACTCCTCCAAGAATTGTTCCAAGCAGAATTGCAATAAAAGTTCCCATTTCAACAAGTGCATTGCCTCCAATAAGCTCATCTTTATTAAGGTGCTGAGGCAGAATGCTATACTTTACAGGGCCAAAAAAAGTTGACTGGGTCCCCATCAAAAAAAGAATTAAAATTAGAATTAAATTATTTCCAATAATGAAACCAATCGTTGCCAAAATCATAACAATAATTTCTACAAATTTAACTTTTTTAATTATAGACGTTTTTTCAAACTTATCTGTTAATTCTCCTGCAAATGCTGAAAACAAAAAGAAAGGCAATATGAAAAGACCTGCTGCTAAATTAATCAAAATAGTTGCATCAGTTCCAGAAACTTTATATGCAATTAAAATAATCAGAGCATTTTTAAAAACATTATCATTAAATGCCCCCAGAAACTGAGTAGCAAACATTGGTCCAAATCTTTTTTTTGTAAGCAGGTTAAATACGCTCATAATTAATCTCTCAAAATATTTTTAAGTTCTTTATAGTTAATTTTTCCAGTTCCTAATAAAGGCAGCTCCTTCAATTGCACAACATCTCTAATCTGATGCAATGAACTTAACCCACCTTGTTTGATTTGCTGATTTGCATCCTTTCTATCAATAGCAATAATACTACATATAACAAGTTCAACATTAATATCATCACCTCTATTTTCGACTGCTAAAACAGGCCCATCACTTGTGCTATCTCCATATTTACTCAATAGCACGTCTTCTATTGCCGGAAGAGATATCATTTCACCACCAATCTTTTCAAACCTTTTAAGTCTTCCCATAAAAATCAAAACACCATCTTTCATTTTAACAAGATCACCAGTCTTATAGTATTTCTTTCCATCAATTTCTTTAAAAGGAGATGGGCCATCATAATTTAAGTACCCAGAAAAAACACTATCCCCACTAACAAAAAGCATTCCAGTTTCATCTTCGATGCAATCTTTTTGAGTATTAATATCTAGTATCCTATAATCAATATTATCTAGTATCTTTCCGATTGTTCCGATTATAGGATTTTCAAATGGAGTTATTGAAATAATTGGGGAACATTCAGTAATTCCATACCCCTCTAAAATATTAGCATCGGGGCATTTCTTTTCAAGAGCATCATATACATAGTTAGGACATTTTTCTGCCCCAGTAAGAACTATTTTCAAACTATCGAGTTCATTATCATCTGAAGCATTTAATATGCCATTTACAAACGTTGGGGTCCCAAGCAAAATAGTAGTTTTAAATTTTGATATAATTTTTGAAATAACAGAAGTTTCTGTTGGATTAGGATAATATGTAACTGGTATTCCACAAAAGATTGGAAGGGCAATTAAACCCAACATTCCAAAAGAGTGAAAGGGAGGCAAAAAACCCATAATACTATCTGTTTTTTCTAGAGGTACTATTTTCAGAGCACCTTTTAAATTTGCAATTTGATTTTGATGGGTCAATGGGACGGCCTTAGGCTTGCCTTCAGAACCGCTTGTAAATAAAACAACACTCGTATTATTTACTTTAATATTTTTTAATTTTCCAATCCCTACATAACCATTGATTAAAGATGATAATTTCATTCTGATGTTTATTTGAGGACGGACATCTTCTAAAAAATAAAAGCAATGCTCTATATCTGAAAAATCTATTCCTTGCTGTATCAATTTATCAACTAAGAGCTTAGAAGTAATTATTTTATTAATGTTTAAGCTTTCAACTGCATATTTGACAGTCCGTACTCCAACAGTCCAATTTATCATCACGGGTACTTTTTTTGAAAAAAGAGTTGTGAGATATGTTACTGATGCTCCAACTGATGCAGGAAGCATAATCCCAACTCTCTCTCCTGGAAGTTCCTTGATAAATCTTTTTAAGGCAAATATAGAAATTATAACATCTCTATATGTTTTAACCCCACTTGTCTGATCATAAAAAAGTACTTTAGTAGGATGCTTTTTTACTTTTTCTAAAAAAATATCTGTAATGGTATTATGTGAGCAATCTAAATCGATCGGATCATTTTTCTTGAATCTATTTAAGAACCATTTTTTATCAACCTTAACTTCAACATTTTCGAGACTCGCCGTTAGCTCGCCTGAAGCAACAAGTAACAAATCTTTAACTGTTTTTAATGAGTCATCATTAATAGAAACAATCGAAAATTCATTTTCAATCCAACTATAGAGCTCTGCTCTTTGTAAACTATCCATCATTAAATCATCTGATAACGAAAAGTTATCTTCTATTTGGGTAACTCCACTAACCTCAGCTAAACGATCAAACACAATTTTCCTAGTACTACTTAAAATTTTTAAACTTGAATTTAGATGTGACGAGAACACAAACTCATCTAATATTTTAGTCTTGCTGCCTTGCCAAAAATAATATGGAATAAACGTGTTCGAAGTCGCTGTTTCATTATAAAAAGATTCTAGATTTTGATTAAATTCAATTCTATCTTTAATTTTCATCAAACTATCATTTAATAAAAATTCTATAGTCACTTTCCTTTTAGGTATAAAAATAAAAAAATTTACAAATATAACTTTAATATAAAACGGAATCAAACTAGCAAATGTTGGCTCTTTACCTGTATTAGCATAACTCAAACTTGATCCCCACAAACCAGTAGTCCTGACAAGTACGACATGAGGATCGTCTGCTTTCTGTAAAATATTAAAAACGCCACTATTGGCACCAACTTTTTCAAATTTCTCTCTATAAGTTTTTCCTGATGGATAAATTAAAATAGATTTATTATTATTTAAACAATTAACAAGTTCCACGATTGCTAATTTCACTCTACTTATCCCCTTTTTTCCACTTACAGAAATATCGGGGAGTCTAATTCCATTTATTCTAGTAACAAAGTAATTTATAAAAGGTTTAGAAGCATGTCTCTCATCAATCAAAATTCGAGGATGAAACTTGGAAATGCTTGCAAAAATTATAAATGGATCAATAAAAGCAGGATGATTTGGTAAAAAAGCAATTGAATTTAAATCTTTTATTTTATCTAAACCAATGAATTCAACTTTATAACGAAACTTAATTAATATTTTTATTACAAATGACAGCACATTAAATATCATATATTTCCCAATTTTAAATACTAAAACTTAATTTTTTTCAAAGTTTTTTTGAATTTCTTTTTAGATTGTTTCTTCGATTGTTTTTTTGCACTTTTAACTTTATTGCTCGCCAACTTTTGGCTACCTAAAAACTTCTTTTCAATATCAGAAATAATCTTATTATTTTTTCCCAGAACCTTTTTTAATCGACCTTCAAGCTTCTCTTTTGGTCCATTAATTTGATCTGCTACCATTTTTCTTAGTTTATTTTTACTTTCAGCGATTTTCTCGTCAACTTGCTTACCAAACCCTCTCTTTAAAGCGTCTGTAAAGTTAGATGATACTTTAATACTTGGCAATAGAGGATTCCCAGTAAGATGACTATTAATTACTAATATTTTTGCCTCTCTAGTTGCTCCAATTAAGGCATCTGATATAATAGAGGATTTTGCTTTAGTAACATAATCAATCTTACTTAGCTTCATCAGCATATTCATATTAATTTCACCACCAACCATTTTACCTTTAATTTCTGTCGTCCCCGTTGCCTTTTTAAATCCTAATGTTGCAGCGTCTGATGATATGAAATTCATTCCATCGACTGAGTAGTCAGCAACTTTCAAATTAAAAACTTGCTTTGATATTTTTTTAGTTAAATCAATTTTAAGATCAAAATCAATTGATCCAATTCCCATTTGAGTAAACCCTCCATTAAACTTAACCCTTGATGGAATTCCAAGTAATTTGGGATTATTAGTTATATTACTCATACTTCCATTTAAATCTCCAGCATTAGGATTATTAACTGAACTTGATGAAATTCGCGCTTCCTTTAACCAAAAAAGTGGATAAGTTTTTACTCGTCCAAAAACATAATTTTTACCTTTTGCCCTTTCTATTTTATTTTTTGTAGATTTTTTCGATTCTGGTAGATACTCAACTACGACCTCGATATACTTGGAATACGGCCCTAATTTTTTCATAATAAATTTTTTAAATAGCTGTTGGGCCAGATTTTTAGTATCAATTTCAGGTATTTTAAGTCTTTCCTCCAGATTTTTATAATCAAGCTTTGCAAGATTATCAATACTACCTATACCATCCTTAAAATATTTCGTATCATTGACAATTGAACTCTTCACTTCTTTTACAATTTTAGACTTTTCTTTAATGATTTTGGTGGAACTATTTAAGTTTTTAATTGCTTTTGTAATATCCTTGATCTTTTTTAATTTCTTAGGCTTAATATTATCAATTGACTTAGCAATTTGATTAATATCTTTTTGAGTTGGTAAACTGTTAATTCTTTTATCCCATAAAACTTCTTTTTCATCTAATGCTGCTTGAAGTTGTTCGATTTTGGCAATACTTTCAAAGTTATCTGCTGTTGGCTTAAACCCCTCCAGAGGATCTCCACCGTCCAATATTTTAGCCAAATCCCCCAAGACGTTTCCTTGATATTCGTCTTGCAATACCAGTGAAGCTTCGTTTTTAATTGAAACTTTATCTTTTGCGTAAGCCTTGTGAATAATTTTCAATTCATTATTATAGGACAACTCCCTGGCCCCTCCAATTTCTATTCCATCAATGAAGGCCTTAGACACCACAAATTTACCTCGCAAAATAGCATCCCACATTAATTGAAATTTTATTTTTGAGATTTTAAATATATATGTTTCACTCTTTTTCTTTTCACTAATGCCACAATTAACTATTTCTAAAGTTGCTTGACTAAAACTTGTATCAACTTTTTCTATAGTTACTTTTGATTTAAGTAACTTGCTACCTATTTTTTCAAAAGCAAATTTCAAGCTACTATCAAAAAACAAAGTCCCAAAAAGAAAAACAACCAACACTAAAATAGTAATTGGTACAATTGCTCCCCATCTAATAAATCCAGTTTTTTTAATTTTACTTTTATCTATCGCATCTGTTTTTTCTTTCATAATTAATCCTAAATTGATCTTCCATAAAGTTGATTATATTTATAATACCATTTAAAAACTGTCGTCGCCTTCAGCGCCTTAAAAAGTTTGGTATTTTTAATTCTTTCAACCACAGCTTTTCTATATTTAACTATTAATATTTTAGACAAAATAATAATAAAAGGTATAAGACATACTGCAATTATTCCTGCTCCCATAACTACAGAATTATAAAATTTTGTATATGGTATAATTGGCATATTATATAACGTAGTAAATATACCTTCAAAAGACTTTACTTCTAAAACCAAACTACCAACTTTATGAAATAGTGGATCTAGGTAAACAGCAGGAAACTTAAAGAAAAATGCTGAAATAAGGG
>DAOVTR010000307.1 GCA_030633015.1 Bdellovibrionales bacterium | reverse complement strand
TCTGATTATATACAAAGCATCAATAACATAGAAGTAGATTTAAAAATAACTAATCATATTAAGCAACAAAAAGATCGAGTTGGATTCATGGGGTGGAAGAAATGTGATATTAAGCAGATTCAAAAAGTAGTAAATTATGATACAAATAAAAAATAATTTGAAAGCGATTTAATTTCAGATTTTTTATTTAGCTCAACTGTATATCAGTATTAATGATGAATTATGTAGTTGATTCCATTAAAGAGAGAAACTAGTATTGATTTTTGCAACTGTCCAATTCCAGTAACATGGGCCATGATAAGAATAGGACCTTGGTCAATTGTGGCAGTTGCAACTAATTCTCCTTTTTCAACATTAAATTCTTTTATTTCAAAAAAGGAGTTAAAGTCGTTGCTAAAATTTTTCATAAGTAAAGAATCTGATTCAGAAGCATTTTTTAACTCAGGTAAATTTATACCATCAACAGTAGAATGAATAAGCTTAGGTTTACTGTTTTCTGTTTCGTCTTGTTCTAAATTATTAAAAATTATTTTTAAATCAATGGTTGAAATATTTGATTTAATTATAAACCATAATTCTTCAAAAAAAGTTGACCGATCGTTAGGCCAAAGATCCTTAAGATGTTCTAAAACATCAAAAAGTTCTCTTATTGTTTTTATATTGTTTTGAATAGACCATCGCTCATATAATATTTCAATAGTTTTCAAAAGATTGCTTTTTGATTCATTAAAAAAATTTTCTTTTGTTAAGTTAAACTCTTTTGCTTCAAAGATTGGATAAAATTTAATCTGCTCTATAAGTATAGATTGAGTTTGCTCATTTAAAATATGTTGGTCATATAAAAGGGCATTTAACTCCATGTGTTTTATTTCAGATATTTCAACAGTCTTGCTACTTGCACTGTCTCCTTTAAAATTTTGTACAAGAATATGATTTTCAGACTTGATAAAACCTATTGTAAAATCCATTGAACTGGTCTCCTCATTATTATTAACTTTAATCAATTTTACTGCTGTGCGCAATCGCAATTGATTAATAAATGATAATAAATATTTAGTCTTTCTACAAGATTTGATATCATTTTATCATGAAATTATATATTTTATTTTTTATTTTATTTAGTACTATTCATATATTTGCTCAAGATGAAAGATATTTTAGAAAGGTTATGACTGGTGAAGTTTCTAATAAATTTATTGTTGATAAACAAAATAAGCAGTACAAGTTAAAGGCAAATTCAAGTTTTTATGAGGTTGATCTTAATGGGGATGGATTTTCAGAAAGTATTGTTACTCAAAAACGTGACAATGAAGATTGGCTTCATATACATGACTTCAATAAGACAAGGATAAAGAGTTTTAAATTTATTGCTCATGGAAAAGATTCTTGGATTTACAAAGTTTCTCTCAGGAGGCTTTCTAATCGTACAAATGTTTTGTTGGTTCATTTTTTTGAAGGAAGTGTTGAATATACTCAATATAATGCAACTTCTAGATTATATGTCATAAATATTGATTCTGGAGATTTAAGTACAATAAAAATTCATAAGGGGCCTGTTTTATTTGAAGAAGTTCAAGGTCGACGTGGAAGATACTATTATCAACGACAGTATAATCTTATTTTAAATGATTACAATAGAGATGGGATTAATGAGATTATTATAAAAAAAGGGTTAATTTCTAGGGGACTTGCTTATCTTGGAAATGGCAAGTGGAGACGGCTATAGTTTTTATGATGCTTTCGGAAGATCTTCATCTCCATTAGATTCGTTATCAGAGTTTTTCTTTGGAAGAATATGAAGGTTATCTTCATGTTTGCTTGATTGTTGTTTTAGTTGAGAATAAGTATGGGCCCATACAATAATTGGTAGAAGTAAAATAATTAATACGATTAATGATTGATAGAAAATTGTTGCAGATGAATTACTGTCTTTAACTAGATTTTTTTTAATAACACTGTTTGCTCTTTTGTTAATAATCGGTTGAGTTGCAATATTACGTCCATTTTGCAGGTCGCTATTTTTAGAAAAATTAAAAGATTTTATCTTTTGCGGGGAGACAATTTTTTGATTGTCAATTGAGATGCCGCTTACAGGTTCAACAGCTGGACTTCTGGCCATTGTTAAATTAATTGCTGTAATAAATATAAAAAAAAGTAGTATTGTTACATATTTTTTTAAATTCATATTATCCCCTAAGTTGCTTAAATTACTATGCAGATGCAGTATGAATTAATCATTTGGCATCTATAATAGAATCTCTATTTATATGGTACATTACGCGTAAATGGGTATCTAGAGGGAAAATTGGATCAGCGATTATTATAAAATAGAGTCAATGTTGTATTAAAATTATAAGTTAATATTTGGATGAGAGTTCTCTTTTTGGTGCCTTAGGAGTTTGCTTGTCACTTATTTCTCCCCATGTTGGCTTGGGAGTGAAAAACATATGAATTAATAAAATTGCAGTAACTATACCTGCTAGTTTAAAATGCATTTAATTCTCCTGAAAATATTTAAGAATTAAAGATGCAAGATAAGTACCAAAATAGTTGGTTAGATTATCGTCTAACTAATAGATAATATTTGAAAATGTTGTTAGATTTTTAACAGGTGTAAAAAAAATAATCAGACAATATTTAATTTCATGGTCCAATCTGTTCCAATTATTTGGCCAAACTTAATTGGGATCCAAACATTATCTCCCTGCAGGGCCTCGCTAGCAAATATAAGGTGATTAATATATCCACTCTTTGTAGGAGCTTCACACTCAATTGTGTATTCAGGGCATGTGTCTTTTTGTGTGCAATTACTTTTGTATGTACTGTAAAGAAGATTTTTTCCACCTTGATGGGCAATCATTGTGGGGCCATTTGTAATAATAAAAGTTAAAAAATTATTATTAGGAGAACAGGTATCACAGTCAGACATATCTCCTATTATATTTATGATTTGTTTTATGGATTGAGTGACAGCGGATTTTAATAATTCAAATGAACAATCAATTCGATTAAGAGGAATTAACTTTGAAATATTAGTTAAGATAATAAAAAAAATCAATTCACTGTCTGTATCTCCTAAAATAAATCTTTGAAGAGTGGAGTCAATTAGCTTTAATAGTTCATTTTTTTTGGTAGAAAATTGCTTGATATTTCCATTATGGGCAAAAACCCAACTGCCAAATTGGAATGGATGGGTGTTTA
>DAOVTR010000135.1 GCA_030633015.1 Bdellovibrionales bacterium | reverse complement strand
CCACTCTGACAGAGTTTTACAATCCGAAAACCTTCCTCACTCACGCGGCATTGCTGCGTCAGGCAATCGCCCATTGCGCGATATTCCCTAGTGCTGCCTCCCGTAGGAGTCTGGACCGTGTCTCAGTTCCAGTGTGGCAGATCATTCTCTCAAATCTGCTAGACATCGTCGCCTTGGTAGGCCATTACCCCACCAACAAGCTAATGTCCCGCAGGCCCCTCTTTTAGTGATAGCATGCAAGCAGAGGCTATCTTTCATTAACTACTTTCAAATTTGTTAACAATATACGGTATTAGCCCTAATTTCTCAGGGTTATCCCATGCTAAAAGGCAGGTCACCTACGTGTTACTCACCCGTGCGCCACTCTACTAACTCCCGAAAGAGCTTTCTCGTTCGACTTGCATGTATTAGGCATGCCGCCAGCGTTCGTTCTGAGCCAGGATCAAACTCTCCAAGCTAAAAACAAAACTAAATATATAAAAATATATTCGAATTTATTTAAAGAAATCTAAACCTATCCAGCGACGGGTGCTGGCGTTTGACTTATTACCCAAAAACAACTTTAACTTCAAATTCACTAACTTCTATTTTAACAAAGGTAATCGTTTAGTTACGTCAAATCTTTATTTGTACATATAATTTCATTACATATTAAAAATATGCATGGTTCTTTCTCGTCTTGGTTTTGCCACCGAAATGGCAAACTTTTTATCACTATTTAATTTTTAAAGAGCATACGTCTACGGCATTATCTAAAATTAGACTCATGAAATGTACTTATAAACACTTAATGATCCAGCCGGCGGACGAAAGGCGATACTATGTATAAAGAGATAAGTGGTCAAGCTTTTTTTTATTATTTTATAAAAAAAAATCATGAAAAAAAATCATGAAAAAAACATGATCCTAACACCAGACCAAAATCCCCAAAACGGCTTATCAGATGCCGTTTTAACATGATAAACTAAAAATATTTTTTAAGTTTTTAGGGGAAAGCCTGCATTTTTAAGCACTGCAACAATTGAGTTTTCTGACTCTTTTAAAAATTCACTAGAAAGGGTTGCACTTGAATCTTTAAACTTAACTCTTACTGTTACCGCATTTTGCTTTGAATTTAGCTCAAATACATCAACAATTTTGTGATCAAACATCTGTTTAATCTTTAACTTTTTAAGAACCTTTACAACTTCACCTACTTTCGTATCAGTATCAACTAAAACAGTACAATCAAAATCAGCTGTAGGAAATTTATTAAGAGGAAGATATTTTGTTTTATCTTTCATTTTCCTATCTTGAAACGAAGATAAATTTAAAAGTAAAATTGAAAGATTACCTTTTATTTTGAATGATCTAAGAACTAAAGGATGTATTGAAACAATTGTTCCTTCATTTTTTCCCATAACAGAAATATTAACAGATTCATATGGGTGGATACCGATCCAATTTTTAGGAAGCATAGAAGATATTTGTTTGTCACTTGGTTCCGCTAACTTAAATGGAAGATTTATAGAAGTAAATAATTTTTCCGTCTCGTTAATTAATGATAAAAATGGACTGTTTTCTTTATTGTAAAAAGCAAGAGCTAAATCAAATCTTTCTGTAGAAAAGTTGCCAGATGGAAGATAACTACGACCTATTTCAAAAAATCTAAACTCTCCAAAATGTTTTTGATTTTTTGCTACCGCCTCAAGAAAACTTGGAACCAGAGAAGGCCTCATTGTATTTTGTTCTTTAGACATAGCATTGATCAACGTCAATTCATTATTCGTATCCCAAGACGCTTTTTCCAACAATCCCTTACCCAAAAGTGGATAAGTTAAAATTTCAAATGACCTAGAACTATTTACTAAAAAATCTCTTATTTTATAATGCAAAGAGTGAGCAGCATTTCTTGAAACAGGCTGGGCCCTAAAGTAAGGTGACTCAGGGACAATATTATCATAACCTATTATTCTGCCAATTTCCTCAATAAGATCCGCTTCTACTTCAATATCTTTAGTTGAACGATAACTTGGAACAACCACGGATAACTTTCCCTCAAATTCACTTGTTTTAAAATCAAGGAAATTAAAAATTTCAATAATTTTCTTATCTTCAATTTCTTTACCTAAAACCAAATTAATTTTTTTAAAAGAAGTATCAATTACAAGTGGTTTATAATCACTTAAATTCTTTCCAGCATATTCCAGTTTTCCAGTAACTTTCGCCTTTGGACAAATCTCTAGAATTAACTCTAAAGTTCTATACATTGTTCTTTCAAGAAGCTGATTATCCAAAGTTTTTTCATATCGTTGAGAAGAATCAGTTCTTAATCCTAATCTAGTTGACGTTTTTCTAACATCTGCTGCTTTCCAATTTGCAACTTCTATAAACACTTCTGAAGTATTGTCTGTTACACCACTACTTAATCCACCCATAATCCCTGCAAGAACCAAAGGACCTGTTGCATCTCCGATTACTGTATCAGACTCAATTAATTCTCGTTGCTCTTCATCAAGAGTAACAAATGTTGATTTCTCACTATTTCGTTTTATTATTAATTTATTACCTTTAATTTTACTTCTATCGAATATATGAAGAGGTATTCCCAAGTCCAACATAACATAATTACTAATATCAACTATATTATTTATAGGACGAAGACCAACTGCTTTTAACCTCTGCTGTATCCAAAAGGGGCTTTCTTTTATCTCTATGTTATTAACAGACAATCCAAAATAGCCAAGACAAGAACACTCGCCTTCAATTACTGGAACAATAGGAGATTTTTCCTTTGTAAATAATCTTCTAAATTTATCTTTCCAATCTTTTGTAAATTTATCTTTAAGCTCCGTTGTGAAAATCGTTGAAAACTCTCTTGCAATCCCAAAATGTCCCCAAAGATCCGGCCGGTGAGTTAAGGATTTATTATCAATATCAATTAAAATATCTTCATTCTCTTTCAGATAATCTTTTAAGCTCAAACCCAATGGAGCATCATCTTTAAGTTCCATCAAGCCCGATGATTCTTCACAATAACCTAACTCTTGCTCTGAGCACAACATTCCTTCGGACATAATTCCACGAATTTTTTTAGGCTCTAAAACAAGCCCACTAGGAAATTTTGTATTTAAAGGAGCAAATGGCACTTTCATTCCTTTCTTAACATTCGGAGCACCACAAACAACTTCACAAATGGCTCCTGAACCCAAATCAAATTTAACCAAATTAAGTTTATCTGCACTTGGATGCTTATTCACTTCCGTAATTTGAGCAACTTTAATTTTTGAAAAATGCTCTCCAACTAAAATCACATCCTCTACTTCTGCTGTAGAAAGAGTTAATTTCTCACCAAGTTCCTTAGGAATTAACTTTGGAAGCACAACAAAATCTTTTATCCAATCAATTGAAATTAACATCTATATACCTTTAATAACTTTTAAATTGAGTTATAAATCTTAGATCTGCTCCATGAAGATGCCTAATATCATCAATTCCATATCTCATCATTACAAGGCGGTCCAATCCTAGGCCAAAAGCAAAACCATTATATTTCTCAGTATCTATTCCGCCATCTTTTAAAACATTTGGGTGAACCATTCCACAAGGGAGAAGCTCGACCCAACCGACTTGCTTACATACGCTACACCCTTTTCCGCCGCATATTAAACATTTTATATCCAACTCAAAACCTGGTTCAACAAATGGAAAAAAACCTGGTCTTAACCTGACCTCTACATCTTTTTTAAATATTTCACTTAATATGGTTTTCATAAAATAGATCAAATTTGCGACAGAAATATTCTCTCCAACCAGCATACCTTCCAACTGATGAAAAACAACTTCATGAGAAGCATCTGTTCTCTCTGCTCTAAAAGCTTTGCCTGGAGCGATAAATTTAAAAGGAGGCTTTCTACCTGAAAGACCGTGAATTTGAATAGTACTGGTATGTGTTCGAAGTAAATACTTATCTTTTATTGAATCATCATGAGGATCGTGAAACCAAAAAGTATCTGTCATATCTCTGGCCGGATGATCTGCTGGAATATTTAAGGCCTCAAAATTATGATGCTCATCTTCAATATGAGGCCCATCTAAAATTTCAAAACCCATTGATAAAAATATATCCTCAATTTCTCTTTGAACTATTGTAACTGGATGATATCCACCATTAAACATCCCATCTGCTTTAATAGAGTCAGTATATGAAAAATCTATTTTTTTTTCACTAAGTTTTTTATTAATTACTTCTAACTCAAGATCACTTAATTTTTTATTTAAATGATTTTGAATTTCTTCTTTAATTTGGTTTGCTTTCGATCCGATTTTTTTTCTCTCTTCAGCTGTAGCACTTTTAAGTCCTGACAAAATTTGAGAGACTCGTCCTTTTTTACCAAGTAGAGTCGATTTTAAATTTAACACTTCTGGTTGAGACTTAATCCCATTTAATGTTTGTAAAAATTCTTTTAAAATTTCATCAAGTTGACTAATCATTAAATCACTTCCACTTTTAGTTTTTTCTGAAGACGGTTATAATAATCTCTAAGTTCTTCAATATTTACAGTAGCTGTCCCTCTTTTACCAACAACAACCCCGGCACCACAATTACCAAGCCAAGCAGCCTCCACCAAATTACCTCCCGCCAATAAACCTGCTGTAATGAGACTAATTGCAGTATCACCCGCCCCTGAAACATCATAAACTTCTGTCGCTAAAGTAGGAATCGTTGTGAAATCAATACTATTTTTAACATCAACCAGTGCCATTCCATCAGCACCCAAAGTAATAATAAGCATTTGTAAATTTAACTTATCTACTAGGATTTCTGCAATTTTTTCAACAGAGTCTTGATGGCCATACCCTAGAGCTGATACCATTAACGATGCTTCCTGTTGATTAGGTTTTAAAAGAGTTGCATTTTTATAATAATCTGGAGGCGTTTTCCGACTAGGATCTACTGCCACTAATTTTCCATCACCAGAAAACATCTCAATAATGTTTTTTAAATTATTTTTGGTCAATGTTCCTTTCGCGTAATCCTCTATGATAATAGCGTCATGACTACTTTTTAAATCTAATATTTTTTGATTGATTTTTTTTTCAACTTCTTGATCAACAAAATTATTATTTTCATAATCAATTCTACAAATTTGCTGAGCACTGGTTGCAACTCTCTCTTTAAAAGTAGTTGGTCGATTTGAATCTTTTATAATACCAACTGAATTCATTTTTCTTTTTTTTAATAAATCATAAAAAAGAGCTCCATTTATATCATCTCCTACTACACCGCAAAGAGTAGATCTTATTCCAAGGGAAGAGAGATTATTGGATACATTCGAAGCAAGACCCAATTTAAATTGCTCACTACTTACTTCTAGGATAGGAACTGGAGCCTCTGGAGAAATTCTCTTAACCTCTCCATAAGTATATTTATCTATTCCAAGATCACCAACTACTAAAACCTCATTTAATCTGGTTATTTTCTCAGTTAACTCATTAAATCTTTTTTCATT
>DAOVTR010000328.1 GCA_030633015.1 Bdellovibrionales bacterium | reverse complement strand
TTCTTTTTTAAAAAAAGCAAGATAGATACTGTTTTTAGATCCATGATTCTGGGTACTGTTTAATGATCTATAAATACCAGCACTGTAATGGCCCCAACTGTAACCTCCAGTGATTTCAGTGGATCTAATGGATTCATTTTTTGGATTTAAGATCAAGACGTTGCTATAATCGCCAAAATTCAAATTATCATTAAGTGTTTCAATATATTCAATTCCATATGAGCTAAGTAAGAAAAAGTTTTTGTAAGCGAGGGCAATTTTGCCTTTAATAAAGTTTCTGGTTAGGTTACCTTGGCATATAATTTCACTGCAGTTAAAAAATGACATGTTGGTATTTATTTTATGAACACTTTGGCCTACTTTTATCTCTAAAAAAGAGAGTGGAAAAATCTCTAGTCCTATTTCTCTACTATTAATAAAAACACTAGTATTTAAATCAATATATGGACGTAACATTGTTCTGAAAATTTGATCATCAGGTTTTTTTTGCCATAAAATAATATTTTTTCCTACTTCAAATGATACTTTAGATCCAAAACTAGGATAACTTCTGGCATCAGTAGAAAATTTAAGATCGATTTTAGATAAAGCAATTCCTGAGTATATAAGGAAAAAAAATAAAATAATTTTTTTCATCTATTTTTCTTTTGCAAATACTCGTTCAATTTTATCTTTGAGGGTAGATGGTGAAAATGGTTTTACAATATAGTTGCTCACACCTAATTGAACTGCCTTCATTACTGTATATGTTTGATCTTCAACTGTTACAATTAAAAAAGGAAGTGTTTTGAAGGCTTCAGTTGTCCTTACTTTTTCCAATAGCTCAATACCATTCATCTTTGGCATATTGACATCAGATATAATAAGCTCATAAGGAGAAGATGCTTTGTGTGCTTCAACAATTTTAGACCAAGCCTCTTGACCATCTTCTGCTTGAGACACATTTTTAAGATTAAGTTCATTTAACATATGAATAACAACTTTTCTCATTGTAGGCATATCATCTACAACTAAAATTTTTAGTTGTTCAGATAAATTAATATTTATAGATTCTGATTTTGACATATGAAATATTACCTTTTTTTAAACAATAAAGCTATTACGACAACAGGTGTTATTTAATATTTATTCATATTTCTGAATATTTTGTAAAGATCAAATTTGCAATAAAGTTTTAGATAACTATAATAACTTAAATATTAATTTTAAGGATACTAATATGGAGCAAGAAAATATTATTGATCAATTAAAAATACCGTACTCGCTTTTCATAATTGATGATGAGGAGGGAATTGCTGATGTTATCGAAATGTATTTAGAAAATAATTTCTCAGATGAGTTAAAAATTAAAACTTTCACTGATCCAGAGATTGCGTTGAAAGAGATGGAGCAAAATATTCCGAACATTTTAATAACAGATGTAAAAATGCCCAAAATTATGGGAGACTCTTTAGTTCAGCACTGTTTAAAGATTTCAAGTAATATGCAAATTATAGTAATAACGGGAGCGAGAAGTATTACAGTAAGAACAAATTGTTTTCTTGATGGTGCGTTGGGACTAATTAGCAAGCCTCTTGAGGAAAATGAAATGATTAATTTAGTTCAATTTGGAATTAATTATTTCAAACGTTGGGAAAAAATAATCACAGAAAAAAATAGTTAGGTGAAATAATGGATCAATTTATATTTGAAGCACCCAAGTCTGACCTGCATGTTCATTTAGATGGATCACTAAGGGTTGAGACTTTAATAGAACTTGCAGCAAAAGAAAAGATTAAACTTCCGTCTCAAAGCGTATCGGGATTAAATGAAGTTTTATTTAAAGAGAATTATAAGGATTTAGGTGAGTATTTAACCTGTTTTGGTTATACTGTGCCGGTGATGCAAACGCCAGAAAATTTGGAACGCATCGCTTATGAATTTGCTCAAGATAATTTAAAAGAAAATGTTTTTTATGTTGAAGTAAGATTTGCTCCCCAATTACATATTAATAAAATTATGAATCTTGAAGATGTTTTGGTAAGTGTAAACAAGGGGCTTGAAAGGGCCCAAAAGGAGTTTAATAATTCTGATATTGTAAAGTCCGGAGCAAAGCCTCGATTTGTTTATGGGATAATTGTTTGTGCCATGAGATCTTTTGGCAGGTTCTCTGATTATTTTTCAACGTTTATAGATGCTCACCCTTTTTCTGATCCAGAAAGAGTTGCAGCTCTCGCCTCATATGAGCTTGCTCAGGGAGCAATTGAAGCGAGAGATAAGTTAGATCTTCCAATCGTTGGATTTGATTTAGCAGGACAAGAGGATGGGTTTCCTGCTAAAAAACATTGGAAAGCTTACCATTTTGCACATGAAAATTTTATGCATAAAACTGTACATGCTGGAGAAGCCTATGGAGCAGAATCAATCTTTCAGGCAATAACAGAGTTACATGCAGACAGAATCGGTCATGGATACTATCTCTTTGATCAGTCTAAAATAACATCTATTAAAATTAAAGATAAGCAAAAGTATATCGATGGATTGATTCAATATATTGCTGAAAAAAGAATTACAATTGAAGTTTGCTTGACAAGTAATATGCAAACTAATCCAAATATTAAAAAATTACAGTTGCATAATTTTGAAAAAATGAGAGCGGCGAGATTATGTACGACTTTTTGTACTGATAATCGAACAGTTAGTAAAACTTCAGTTACAGAAGAGATTATAAAAGCGATTAATTCTTTTAATATAAAACCTAATGAGTATGAATATTTATTTATGGATGGATTTAAAACAAGTTTTTATCCAGGCACATACAAACAAAAAGTAGATTATGTTGAGTCTATATATAAATACTATAATTCGGTTCGTAATAAAAAATCTAAATAACTATTTGATTTAAGCTGTTACAGCCTATGGATTCTTGACTTGAACTATTCAAATGGATATAGTTTTTTTCATGTTTTTACGCGTTAATCTTTTTCATGAGGGAGTCAAAAGTGATTGATTTGATTAAAAATTGTTCTATAACATCCAGAAGAATTAAAGGTAGTGC
>DAOVTR010000241.1 GCA_030633015.1 Bdellovibrionales bacterium | reverse complement strand
TATATTAGTGCCCGTGAGGGCCATTGTGGAATATCAGAGACGATTCGCCATTCAAGAAGAAGCAACGCTTATTAAAAAGGTAGAAAATTTAAAACAAAATTTTATTTCATTGATGAGCCATGATTTAAAAACGCCTGTTGCAAAGATCGCAGGAGTTGCAGATGTGTTATTACAGCAGTCAAAAGGTAATGAGATTATTTCAAAGGGTCTCAGGGGAATTATTGATGCCACAAAAGAGTTAAATAAATTTATAACATCAATATTAGATCTTACAAAAATAGAGTCAAGAAACCTAAAATTAAATATTATATCAAAAGATGTGAATACAATTATTGAAACAGTGATTTCTGATCTTAAATATGAAGTTTCAAATGAAGATGTAGTGATTGAATCTCAGCTGTCTCCACTTTATCCCATTAAAATAGATGTTGATTTAACGAAAAGAGTAATTTCAAATTTGGTCGAAAATGCAATTAAATATTCTGGGAAAAATGCTAACGTTAATATTAAGACGTACGATGATGAAAAATGGGTCTACATAGAAGTGAGTGATAACGGAGTTGGTATTACTGTTGAAGATTTAAAACACATTTTTGATAAATTTTATCGAGTAAAAAATGACGCAAGCCATACCATTAAAGGTACGGGCCTTGGTCTTTTCTTGGTTAAATATTTTGTAGAACTTCAAGATGGTAGAATAGATGTACATTCTACTGTAGGTGAAGGAACAACTTTTAAAGTTAAGCTTAAAAATGTATAAGTAGACTTAGAATTTCTATTTAATATTATTCAAATGGAAGGAGAAATTCATGCATAAAGTTTTAGTTGTAGATGATGATAAGGTTTTGCAAGATTCAGTCAGACAGGCCTTAGAATATCATCATTTTTTAGTGGATGTAGCAGATAATGGCAAAGATGCCGTTAGTGCTGTCTATCGAGAAAAATATGATTTGGTTGTGATGGATGTTAATATGCCTGAAATGGATGGAATAGAGGCTTTAACAGAGATTAAAAAATATGACCCATCTGTTATTGTACTTATTTTGACAGCTTATTCTAACGTGGGAGATGCAGTCAAGGCCGTTAAGGAAGGTGCTTATAATTATTTAGAAAAGCCCATTGCATCAGATAATTTGGTCTCTCTAATTAAAAGATCAATTAAGGCCAGGTCACTTGTAGAGACATCAGCATTTTCGGCACCAACTTTATCACTTGGAAGTAAAACTGATGATCAATTTGTTGGTGAGTCAGAACCCATGATGAAAGTTTTTAACGTAATAGGTAAGCTTGCTCAAGTTAATACTCCTGTTTTAATAAGAGGAGAATCAGGAACGGGTAAAGAACTTGTTGCAAAGGCAATTCATTATAACGGTCCAAGAAAAGACGAAAAGTTTGTTATAATTAATTTGGCAGCAGTTCCAGATAATTTAATTGAGTCAGAGTTGTTTGGACATGAAAAAGGAGCATTTACTGGTGCTTCAGAGAGAAAAATTGGAAAATTTCAATTTGCAGATGGAGGAACCATCTTTCTTGATGAAATAGGAGATATAAGTCCTTCCATGCAGGTTAAACTGCTCAGAGTGCTACAAGAACAAACTTTTAATCCTGTTGGATCAAATCGATCCGTAAGTGTCGATGTTAGAATAATTGCAGCTTCACATAAAAATTTTGAAGAGATGATAAAAGTGGGAGGATTTAGAGAAGATCTTTTTTATCGTCTTAATGTGCTTCCTGTATATTTACCACCATTGCGTGATCGAAAAGCAGATCTTGCTCATTTGGTTGAGTACTATATTAATTATTTTAATGGTGTCCATAATTTAGAAATTAAAGGAATAACTACAGATACAACGAAAGCAATTGAAAGTTACAATTGGCCTGGAAACATAAGAGAGCTTAGAAATGTTATTGAGCATGCGTTTATTGTAGAGTCAACAGACTATATTGGATTAGCATCTATACCAGAAATCGTTAGAGGAAACTTAAAGGTTACTGAAAATGTAATGCAAAATGAAAGTAGCGAATTGATAGATATTAAAGGTATTCAAAATTCGGTTTTAGATAACGACAGTTTAGTTGAGGGTAGTAGTGATTATCAGTTTACATTTGCTACAAGAACGGAACAAGATGAAGTTATAATGGACTTTCAAAATGCTAAAACTCTCTTTGAAAAAGAATTTATTGTTCAGGCCCTGAGGTTAAATAAAGGGAAAATTAATCAAACGGCACTTAAGGCCAACATTCCGAAGAAAACGTTGCTTAGAAAAATTGAAAAATATGAAATTAATCCAAAGGAATATTATTAATGAAGATATTTTTAAGAGTTATTGTTATGCCAATAGTTGTAATAACACTTGATCAGCTGACTAAATATTATGTTAAAACAAATTTTTATGTTGGAGAATCTGTAGATGTTATTAGTAATTTTTTTAGTTTAACTTATGTTCGAAATTCAGGTGCTGCGTTTGGAATGTTTGCTGATTCATCAAGTATTGTGAGGCAGGTATTATTAATTTTGTTACCAGTTGCTTTTGGAATTTACTTAATCTATTCAATATGGACAACAAGAAAAAATAATATTTTGTTAAATTTAAGCTTCTGTCTTATTTTAGCAGGAGGAGTTGGAAATTTAATTGATCGTATTAGTGATAAATATGTCGTTGATTTTTTTGATTTTTTTATTAAAAATTCACATTGGCCTGCATTTAATATTGCAGATTCAGCAATAACAATCGGAGCTAGTTTATTTATTTTAGACTCATATTTTCATTCTAGAAAACTAAGAAAAAAAATAACGAATGAGTCTTCTGCTGAGAATTAGTTTTGTATCCTGTTTTATTTGATTTTTTTGGATCAAAAATATATTCTTATCCCCTTTTTTTAGGTCTAGCATGGGGAATAGGATATAACTTATCTTCCGTTATATTTAAAGATCGATGGTCATTTAAAGCTTTTAATCTGTTTTTTCTTTTAATTTTTATTTCATCATGGATTGGTGCAAAATTATTTTTTTTGTTTTTTTCAGAAATACCTGTGGAAATTTATGCGAGTAAAATGTTTTTGCTAAGTCAAACAAGTTTTTGGTTGGGTGGTGGTTTTGTTTTTCTTGGAGGGCTTGTCGCTGCACTTTTATTTATGTTGCTCTTTGTTTTTGTTTATAAAAAAGCTTCTTTTAGAGATCTTACTCTTTTATTGCCATCAGTATGTTTTTCACATGCCATAGGTCGAATTGGTTGTCTGTTTGCAGGATGTTGCTATGGAACAGAAACGGATTTTTTTATAAATATTTTTTTACATAATGCGCGTAGGCATCCTGTTCAACTTTATGAGTCTATATTGCTGACCATTTTAGGAATTGTTCTTTTAAGGCAGATTAAAAAGAAAATACATTACTCGTGGCATATTGTTACTTATTTTGCTAGTTACTCTGTATTAAGATTCTTTTTAGAGTTTATTAGAGGTGACGATGTTAGGGGAATCTATATTGGTAATTTATCAACGTCGCAATGGTTGTCCATCTTAATTTTAATTATTGTTTTAGCTTGGTTTATTCTTTTGAGGAGATTTAAAAATGAAGTTTAAAATTTATACAAAAAATGGTGATGAGGGAAAAACTTCTCTTGTGTCAGGTACAAATGTTAAGAAAAATAATTTAAGAGTAGAGTTATATGGAGAGATTGATGAGTTAAATTCGACTATTGGCCTTCTCGTTGCAAATTTGGCGGATAAGAATCAAATGTTCAAAGAAAATCTTCACGATATTCAAAGGTATATTTTTAGTTTAAGTAGTTACATCGCATGTGAAAAATCTAATTGGGGAAAACAAAAACTTCCAGAGTTAAATACCTCTATTGTCTCTATACTAGAACAAGAGATAGACTCATTATGTGAAGAAGTAGGTCCTTTAGATAATTTTATTTTACCAGGAGGATCAAAT